>JANORL010000510.1:0-2039 GCA_031415295.1 Polyangiaceae bacterium
CTTCATCGGTTCGGCAATTTCGATGGCTCGTCGCAAAACGAATGTCGCGCGATCATTACCGCCGAGCAGCATGTATGCATGTCCGACGGTGGTGCGAGAAAGACAGGCATTACGTACGTCGGCGGCTTCCGTAAAAGAATCAACGGCGGCTTCACTGCGCCGCAAATACGCCGCCGGATCGCCTTCGGTCAACGCAATCTCCGCTCGCGCACATGCAAGCCACGCACGGACAATGGGTCCCGCCGTCGCTCTTTGGGGCACACGCGCATGAGCCTCGCGAGCAATCTTCTTGCCGAGTTGCGTGACTCCCGCGCGAATGACGAATACTGCCAGTCGACACGCGCTCACGATATGCGCTTCCGTCGAAATGCCTTCTTCTTCTTCTAGCGCCGAGAGTTCGTCCACGCATTGAAGAAGTCGATCTTTTCGGCCGAGATATCCATAAGCCATCACTTGATGGCCAAATGCGGCATGCCAAATCGTTTCCCCACGTGCAACGCGAACCATGGCTTCTTCCGAAGCTCGCAAAGCATCGGCATAATTGCCGACCCACCGATGCGCGACCGTCGCCACGAGCCATGCCCGACCGCGAGCATCTTCGTCGTTGTCTTTCTTTTGGATTGCAAGTTCAGCCCAACGGATGGCGTCCTGCAATGCATTGACCGACAATGCTTCCTCGGCCAACTTCAAAGAATCTTCCAATTGTTGCCGCGAACTCACCGGCCGCGGGGCCCATTCTGATTGCGAATCGGGCAGCGGCGTCAACAGCCTCGGGAGGTTTTTCCGGGATGCCGGCAGTTGTATCGGCGGCAAATCATCGATTTCCGGCGACGCTTCATCGAGAACCGGATCCCCATCTGCCGGCACGGATCCGGCAAGCGACGGGCCATTCGGAGCGAGCAGCGACGGGGCACGCGCAACGAGCACCCGGCCCATACCGCCAACGGCACACAATGCATCGCGAAATTCAACAATCGACGGATAACGCTCGGACACATCTTTCTGGAGCGCTCGTGCCACGATAGACGCAAATGGCGCCGCGTGACGCGAAACCACAATGTCGAGTGGAGGAAAGGGCCCTTTTGTTATGAGCGCGAGCGTATCGGGAATGGAATCACCATCGAAAGGCAAAATGCCCGACAACATTTCGTAAATGACGACCCCCATGGCCCAAATATCTGCGCGGGTGTCGATCCGTTTGCCCATCACCTGCTCGGGCGACATATATTGCGGCGTACCGAGCACCGTACCCATATTCGTCAAACTTTGTTTGCTGACGTCTTTGAGTTTGGCCAAACCAAAATCAATGATTTTGGGGATAATTTCACCGGAAGGCATACGCGCCAATATGATGTTTTCCGGTTTTAAATCGCGATGCGTGATTCCGAGAGCATGAGCAGCAGCCAAACCATTCATCAGCGGAATGGCAATGGCCAGCGCATCGTCCGGCGGCAGAAACGATCGCTCCTCCAAGTGCGCGCGCAACGTGTCGCCCACGAGCAATTCTTGAACGAGATAGACGAGCCCATCACGTTGTTTGCCCAGTTCGAGAACGTTGACGACGTTCGGATGCTGAATGCGTGCCGCTGCTTGAGCCTCGCGACGAAACCGCGCGACGAGTGCCGGATCGGCAGCGTATTGCGGATGCATGATCTTGAGCGCGACCTTGCGTTCGACGTACGTGTCCCATGCCTCGAACACCGTACCCATGCCTCCAGACGCGATAACTCGTTGGAGTGCAAACTTTTCCGCGACGACAGTGCCTGCCGTGCGACGAATGCTCATCGGGGCGAGATCGATCGCGCGAGGCTCGAATCCGTCCGACGATGGAACACCGGGACCACCCATCTCCGAAGTCGGCGCGTTTTTATCCCAGCGTTTTTGAGGGTCTTCAGCCACGCGATTTCCTCCACCGTGCCAACGGCTGGTCCATACGACAAACGTCGCCGGGGCAAACATACCGCTCGATACGAAGGTGTAGGAAGAACTTTCAGGAAGAGGGTGTTCGTCAGTCTGCTGCGCGTTGCGCTGCGTCGGGC
>JANORL010000511.1:0-6708 GCA_031415295.1 Polyangiaceae bacterium
GCTGTCGGGACCCACGTTGCATTCTTCGATGGCGATTTCCTTCGCAATGTTCTCGTCGAATTGAGGGTTCAGCGGGATCCGCGTTCCGTCGCAACAAACGGCTTCCGCCTCGCGCAAGCTCCCGCATTGCTTGGGACCCCAGATCGTTGCATTATGGTTTCGGATTTCCTTTGGCCCGGAGCGATTCCAGCAAGTATCGCCACCATTGCGAATGCATTGCGTATCCGCAAGGGGACTCAAGACGACTTTCGTGTCATCGCAACACGTTGTGACACAGGCATCGGCGCACGTACCGTTGTCGCATATGAGGTCAGAGTTGTCGCACGAAACATTTGAACCGTCGAAACAACAGGGTTCCCCTTTCGCGCCGCAATCGATGCATTTGCTGTCCGTGCCACAGATGAGTCCACTTCCGCATTTTTCGACGGGTGAACCATTGCAACACGGTTGCTCTGGACCGCCGCACGATTTGCATTGCGCAGCATCGATTCCACTGGAAACAACATTCACCAACGCGGGTCCGTGGAGCACTTTGTCTGTGGACCCCGGCAACCCCCCCATGTTATCCATCGTGCGCGCGGCGGCCAAAAGTTGCGCCTTGATCTCCCAGTGCGGAACGCTCATATCCAGCAGTTGGGCCGCAACACCCGCGGCATGCGCCGCGGCAAACGAAGCCCCCTCCACGTAGATCTCGCCCGACTTGTCACACGCTGTCTTGTCCGTCGTCCGTGTTCGCACTCCGATTCCGGGAGCGAATACATCAACGCACGGGCCGGTATTAAACTTTCCGGCCTTGCCGTATTGGGACACAGCGCCAACAGTGATAACCGCTGCCGCCACGTTGGAATTCATGCTATCGGACAACCTTGCGGGGGAAAACTTGCACGCGTTTGTTTCCCATTGGTTTCCAATTTTTTCGCCGTTGCCTGCACTCACGACAAAAATCCCATCTAAATTGACAATATCCGTAATGACTCCTTCGAACGATGCATTTGGAGCATCCGCACGGATTGCGTAGGGGAAAACGATGAGCAGAGGCGTCGGAAGTTTCGGCGTCCCGCTGGTGATGGAGTCACGAATTTTCGTGAAAACTTGGAGGAAATCATGCGTAGCCGGAAGGCCCGGAGCACAAGGATCCATGCAGTCCGATTTGCATTTGTCGTTCGTGCCCGAATCGTAACATGCCATCGCATCAGCATTAAACGGGATGAGTTGAACCCCCTTGGCCACGCCCAGTTCTGTGTCGCCAATGATCGCCGCAACTTGGGTTCCGTGACCGTCGCGATCGTCATTGCAACGATCGGAAAACCAAGGGTCGCCTCGGACCGATAGCGTATCGCTTTTCCGAATACCCGTATCCACGACGAGAACATATGCTGACGAACCACTCGTTTCATAGCCATACACGAGGTCTTTCATGTTGCTCGGGGAGATCGTCGCGAGGGGTTCGGATGGATGATCGAGCATATCGAGGTTCCAATCGACGCACGTCTGAACTGCGCCCCCCGTGCGCTCCCCATAACGATCAACCTCAATCCATGCAACGTCGTTTTTCCGCCGCACATCGTCGAGCGTTTCAGGCGAAATCTTCGCCCAGAATACGTGGTGTGTACCGGCTTGGTACACTTGCTTCACTTCTGCGCCCATTCGCCCGATGTCGTCGGCAAGCCGACCAACCACGTTGGGCGAAGCTCCTTCGCGAAGAACGACAATGTAATTGTCTGGAATTATTTTAGGATCGATAATGCCCGGTTCCGGCAAACCATAGACGGGGGCATCGAATGGGGTATTCGTACGAATGTCGATACCCTCGCAAGCGGTAGAAGTAAAACCAAAGAGGCCTGTCACAGCGACCGACGCCATGATTCGCCGCACGTATGCTGAACGATTAAAACGCATGGTAGGTAACTCCGGCAAGGGTTTTCATTTGAAAGCGAGTCGATACTGGCAATCCCGCGATTTCTCCTGGCACGTACCCAAGCGCTACCTCGAGCGCCGCGGCAAGACGAGAAAGTCGCCGGAAACGATATTCGCCACGCACAAACGCGCCGAGAATCGTAATAGCACCCGACGTTTCGCGATAATCCGGTCCAAACGGCGGACGAGCATCCATTCGATGAACCAGGAAAAGGCGCTGTGCCTCGACGCCCGGTGTGACAGTCAAGAGCCGGACGGTTCGCGCAAGTCCGACCTGCAAACCAATGCCAGCAAGCTGGACATCGAGGTCGGCGGCATGGCCATCCAATCGCGTGGTGCCACCACCGGTTCCAACAATGCCGTGCCCAAGGAACCGGAATGGGCCCGCGTCGAATCGGGCACCAACGCGCGCCATAACAATCGTTCCGTACGCAGCGGCCGTGCCCGGCGTCGAGAGAGGAAACATCAGGCCTCCCGCCGCGTCGGCGTCCAATGACAGAGGTATTGGGCGCTCCATTGGTGGTGGCAGTAGCAGTGGCGGTGGCGGCAGTTGTTGTGGTGGTGGCGGCGGCGGTTTCGAGATGCATACGCTTGCATCAAAACCACGACAATCGCTGCGACAAACGACATTGCCCGGCGGCAACCGCAACCCGGTGCACGTCATGCCCGCGAGGTCATTCCCGTCGCACGTTTCATCTCCTTCACGAATTCCGTTTCCGCAATCTGGCCCCTTCGAATCATTTGGTCCCGAAGAAGATTTTGGGGCCGCTTCGCATACTTCCGCATCAAAGTATCGACCATGGATATGTTTTGGAAGACAAACCTTCGTACCATCACGTAACGGGGCGGAAATGGATGGTCCTACGCGGCCACGATTGTATTCATGAAGAGCGAGCGCAGCCTGGGTTCGGTCATGGGGACCATTGCGACAATATGCGCGCGCCGCAAGCGATTCCCAGGTATCACCCTCGTGAATGGAATACGCGATATCCTCGGTCGAGGGACACGCATCATTCGCCGCAAACGCAGTCGCTGACGCCGTAATGGCAATCAACACCAATGCTGAGCTTGAAAAGCGTTGGCTGGTCATAAATCCCTCGCGCATCGAAAGCCTATCGTGGAGTGTTGCGTCATCGTTTCTCCCATTGGTGGAGGCGGCGGTGTTGTGAAACGAGAAGAAAACGGCCGAATCGAATCCATATCGTCTTCATAGGAGCGACCGTACACCACTCCAGTGTCTACCCATTCCCGCACATTACCCAGAAGATCGAATTGACCATATCCTCCTTGTCCCGCGGCGGCCGCCCCTACGGAACGCACCGGGCTGGGGCGAATCGTCACATAATTCTCGAATTCGCTTGGTGATGGTTCAGGCCCCCAAGGAAATGGGAGCATTGGATCCATTTCGGGATCAGTTTCGATCTCCATGGCGGCACGTTGGAACTGGATCGATGTTGGCAGTCGGCCCTTGTCATCCCAATCGCAGAACGCTTGGGCTACCGCGATGGTTACGCAATTGATCGGAAGATCATCGCCATCCTCATTTCCATGTGTTGCGCCTGGACAACCATCAAAGTTGATTTCGTTCTTGTGATTCGGATCGGCGAGAAAAGCCTTAAACCGCCCAACCGTCACCTCGTACGTATCGAGCCTGAACCCTTTGAACGAGTCTCCGCCATCGGTTGGTTTCCCTCCGGCAACGATCAGACTCGCACAACAATGTCCCTCGGCCTCGCCCACCCCACACGTGCTCTCTATTTGCGCACAACTCCGCGGCTCTCCGGCATCGGGAAAGTCCCACCCCAGAATCGCATTGCACCCCATCGACGCACTCAACGCCACAACCATCGCTACCCACCACCCAATCGTTTTTCCCAGCATAACGTTCCTCCTCCGTTCACCCCCACGCCGACCATGTCACACCCCACCGACAAACGCCATCCCAAATCTGTCACGCCAAACCTTTCCCAGACGAACCGTTTTTCTCTCCCTCTCTCAGCATTGCAACCACCGTACCAACGCCATGGCAAACCATTTACGCACGACAAACCGCGCAACCATCGCTCTGCGTCGCCCTCTTCGCAGCCGCGGCGAATGTTTTTCGCGGCTCCTGACGACAAATTTGTCGCCGCATGACGTCAAACCTGTCGCCACTTTTTTCTTGGCCACACGTTCTCAATCACGTATCGTTCACGCTCACGGCACATCCTACGTCAAACCTTGACCGACAAACCCCAATGAATCCGCCGGACCCTACAACGCCAATCGTTGGTGACTCCCCGCCAGTCGAACCCGTACGCGCCATTCTGCTGCTGTACCTCGGCACCGATGTCCTTGCTACGCGACTCGAACCTCACACAGCGATCGTCGTAGGTCGTGATGCCACGTCAAACGTCGTTGTTCCCGATGCGTCCGTCTCCAAACGTCACGCACGTCTGACCTTCGATGGCAAACATAGCGTCAGCGTCGAAGACCTCGGTTCGACAAACGGTACGATCTGCAAAGGCCAGAGCATTCAGAAAGACAAACCTACCGCCGTCACCCACGGTGCCGAACTCTATTTCGGCGCGCTGCTGGGCATCATCCACATCCCGTCAGCGCACGCCGCTTCGACGCCCGCCGAGCATACCGCGAAACAAGACCCGTTCGAAGGGGACATCATTGCCGATGCCCCGACAATGAAACGCGTACTCGACGATGTCGATCGATTCTCTCGAGCTTCCGCAACGGTCGTCATTACCGGTGAAACCGGAACCGGCAAAGAAGAAATCGCCAAACTCATTCAACGCGGGAGTGCTCGGAAAGACAAACCGTTCATCGTGCTCAACTGCGCCTCGATTGCTTCGCAACTGCTCGAAAGCTCGCTCTTTGGGCATGAAAAGGGTGCATTCACCGGTGCCGTTACGCAAAAGAAAGGGTATTTTGAAGACGCCGACGGAGGAACGCTGCTTCTCGACGAAATCGGTGAATTGTCCCCGGATGCGCAAAAAGCCCTTCTACGAGTCCTCGAAACGGGAAAAATCACGCGAGTAGGCTCGGTACGCGAAATTCCCGTCGATGTTCGCGTGATTGCTGCAACGTGGCGTGATTTGAAAAAAATGTGCGACGAGGGCAAATTTCGATGGGATTTGTACCATCGCATCAGTGTGCTCACGATTGATTTACCACCATTACGAGAGCGTCAAGAAGACCAAGCCAAACTTGTCGGACGCTTCTTGCAAAGGGCCAACAAGGCCAATGATCGGTCCGTCAAAGGTATCGAAGACGATGCATTGCGTACGCTCATGGCGTATGGCTGGCCGGGGAACATACGCGAATTGCGAAATTGGATCGAACGAGCGGTCGTGGTAACACGCGGGGATAAAATCACGACGGCGGATTTGCCCTCCCATATCGAGGGAAAACTCGAAGAAAGGCGCAATCTGCCCGAAAACCTCGAGAAATACATCGAGGCACTGGAGAAAGAAATCATTTTGGAAGCTTTACGCCAAACGGATGGCGACACAACCGAAGCTGCACGGCGCTTGGGTATGGAACTGCGAACCCTACAACGGCGCATGAAAAAATACGGCATCGTGCCGAAACCACGAGGAAAATCATGAATGAGATACATCCGAACTCACGACCAGTTGCCGGCGATACAGTCGACAACAAGTACAAATTGGTCCAATTGCTCGGTGAAGGCGGATTCGGGGTCGTTTTTGAAGCCAAACATCTCTCGCTCGACGACAAGTTTGCGCTGAAGTTTTACCTGCCCAAGAAGGGCCATAGTGCAATGGAACGCGAGCGTTTTCTTCGGGAAGGCCCGTCAGCTCGACGCATTAAAAGCGAATACGGCGTGCATGTATCAGACACCGGCACATTCACAAGATTCGCTGGCGCAGATGAGATTTTATACATCGTGATGGAGCATCTGGACGGAATGGATCTCCATGATTATGTCGAAACGCATCATCCCTTGCGAATAGAAGTGTGCATCGATTTTATTCTGCAAGCATGTATTGCCCTCGCCAAGGCACATGCAATGAACATTTTTCACCGGGACATCAAACCCAGCAATCTTTTTTTAACGGACCAGGATGGTTTGCCACGAGTCAAGGTCCTCGATTTTGGCCTCGTCAAAGATCGTTCGCCCGGGGTTTCTCCCAAAGCACCTCAAACGCAGGAGGCGGATCCGAGTATTGGAACACCGAACTATAGTCCGCCCGAGCAATATCTTGATTTCCAAAACCCAACGCCAGCCAGCGATATTTTTTCCCTAGCAGCATCACTTTATTTCATTTTGGCGAACGCGGATGCATTTCCAGGTAGCAGCCATGTAGCGATCGCGCTCGTTTCGTACGGCCAGCCCGTGCCCATGCGTTCCGTGCGTTACGACGTACCCCAGGAACTCGTTGACGTCATTGAAAAGGCACTTGAGAAAAAGGCCACCGATCGATACGCATCAATTGTGGAATTCGCAGAAGCGCTCGTCCCGTTTGGCGATGCCACAACAGCCACGCGGCGCTTGAACGAAATAGAACGGGCCGTCACCGCGGGCGCACAATTGGCCGATCGAATCGAAGACCAAAAAGAGACGATCCCTTGGCGAAATGCGCCTGTCGTTAACGACACCACGACGATTCCAAATCCAAAAAAGCCGGCCGAACCAACGAAAGACATTTGGCGGGGGCCAAGGGGACAGGGACAACCCGCACCGGTACCCATTACACCACCCACTCCAAATCATGTTCTGCGACAAAGGAATTCACGTGTGGTCCTGGGAGCCACTGCCGGAATCGTCTCCCTCGC
>JANORL010000512.1:0-4288 GCA_031415295.1 Polyangiaceae bacterium
AGCGTCAAAGTCATTGAAAATCGCACCGAAGATGTAACCGTGAAAGGGTGGGGACAAGAACTTTATTTTAATGAACACGGGTCCCGTGCAGCATTTACCGCCGAACGACGCAGCGATGTCCAGGCGCGTATCGATGCGCAGGGAGGACCTCGTACGGAGGCTGATCGTAGTGCATTGGGCCAAGGAGCCGATATTCTGGCGCTCATTCAAGTGCCACTTCGGCACGCGAATCGCGGGCAATTGGGCGGATTACCTGACACTGACCTCGCGCAAACTGGACCTTCTTATGGTGGTTCCGGCAAAGGCGGCAAGGATGGCGGTTATGGGTATGATTTTTCCGATGATCCGCTCGCTGGGGGAGGATTTGGACCGAATGTTGCAACCATTCGGGTTCGTCCAGGGCCGGTTCGTCAAGGCGATGTGGAGCGAGCGGTTCTGGGTCATGGTCCGCGACTTGGAGCTTATCAAGAAGGATATGGATCGCAGCTGGTACGGGACGAACGATTTCCCATTCGGATCACGGTGCAGTTCTACAAAAGCACGAGCGACGGATTCGCTTCGGATGCCGATTTGGACGCGATAGCGAAAAGCATATCGAGCGCGTACGAACACGCGGATTACGTCGGATCGCTCGTCATTCCACCAGGCGATCCACATCGGCCGACGGCGTGGCAATCAATGCCGAGGGAATGGTTTCCTTGGTAAAACGATCTGATCGCTGCACGTTTCAAACGTGCTGATCGAACAGAATGCTGTTGCCATCCGGATCTACGACCACGAAACTTCCGGGACCTTTCGAATTTTCGTCGGCTCGCGATACGATCGGCACGCCACGCGCTTCCATTTGCCGCTGCAATTCGCGCACATCGGGAAATTCTTTTTTCGTCTGGCAATCTTGCGTCCAACCAGGGTTGAATGTGAGAAGGTTCTTGTCGAACATCCCTTGAAACAATCCGATGACGTGATCACCGTTTCTCATGATCAGCCAGTTCTGCGCTTGATTGCCACCCGCAATGGTAAACCCGAGTTTTTCGTAAAATACTTTCGAGGCCTCGATGTCTTTGACGGCCAAACTCACGGAAAACGCTCCCAGGTCCATACGATCCTCCCTCATGTTTCATCAACGGCCATGGATAGCTTGGTATAAAGGTTTGGCGGGAACGACCAGATCGTCACGACGCCTTCTACTGTGTTGCAAGCGTACCCCACGTGCCGCACACGCAGCGTACACAGGGAACAGGAGTGATGGCAAGTTTTTTGGAATGAACCGCTTCGCCGGCGAGGGAATCACGGCTTTGGATGCGCAAACAACCAATCGACCAGTGCTGGCGCAAAATTGGGACCGAAGCCTGGAATGTGCGCAGCCTCCTGCATCGTCCATAGTTCTGCCGCTCCGCCTGGTTTACAATTCGCATGGCGCGTGACGAGCGTTTCGTTGCCGTCGAGTTGCGCGTCGATATCAATGGGTGCTGTTGTTTCTGCCGTGGCATTGCACCCATTTTTCCCAGCCCAAATGGCGACGGTTTCCATTGCACTCGGATAACCTACGCCGTTGATGGTCTCGCCATTGTAAAGCACGGTATCGTCTTTCGTGCCGTGAATTTGGAGTACGCTCACCGGTTCGGCGGCCGTACATTTCGCCGGATCCAAGAACGTCGACCCGGCCAAACTCGCAACGGCCGCAATGAGATCTGGCTTATCACACGCCAGGCGATGCGACATGAAGCCGCCATTGGAGTGTCCCGTGAAAAATATTCGTTTCGGATCCACCGCTCGCTGTTCGCTGATTTCTTTTACGAGACCAGACAAATACGCAACATCGTCGACCATGGTATTTCCGAAATCGCAACAAGCATCGGTGCCGTTCCAGAATCGTTTTTTGTCCGCATCGATGGTCCCGTCGGGATGCGCATACAAGAATCCGCGCTTGTCTGATTCGGGTTCCAATTGAAAAACGAGTTCCTGGACGAATCCAGATGCGCCAAACCCGTGCAGCAAAATCACGAGAGGCGCGGGTTTGGCCGGGTCGAGGTTCGGTGGAACATGGACAGTCACGGGTCGGTCGCCTCCCACGACAAATTCTTGCGGCTCATCGACGATATTGCCGCCCGTGCTGCTGCTTTGGGCGCCGCCGTCAGTGTTTGACGAACAACCCATGGTCAAGACGAACGTTGTAGATACGAGTGCCAAGGCGCGGTAGAAGTCGTGCATGACGTCCAATGTATCGTTTTCGTTGAAGTGAAAAAAGGGCGACGTCATCGCGGGAAGATATGCGCAAGCGACATTGCATCACAGCAGCCTTGGTTTTTGCACTCGGTTCTTTCGGCGGGCATCCAGAAGCAACGGCTGCACCGAAGTCTCCCGTGGCGGAGACGCCAGATAAAGTGGCACTTGACGAAGCGCATCGGCTCACGATGGAAGCGTCGGCGAAGATGCGTGACAAGAAATTCGACGAAGCCGTCGTGCTTGCAGATCGTGCGCTCGCCATTCGCGAAAAAGTGGCTCCCGACAGTGCACACGTGCGGATGTCGTTGCGATTTGTTGCCGAAGTGCACGACAAAGCCGGCAATTACGCACGGGCCGTTCCTCCGCTCGAACGTGCGCTCGCGATTGACGACAAGCGGGGCATCAAGGGATTCGAGCTGCAAGTGAGTGTAGAATCTTTGGGGCGTGCGCTCGCGAAAGCGGCTTTTCACGAACGGGCGATCGTCGTTTTTCAGCGTGCGCTCACCATCGCTCGTGAAGTTGATGGCGGCAAAGAAGGCGAGCATGCAACGACTTCTCTTTCATTGATGGCGACGTCATTTACGGCGTTGCGGCGCTACCAAGATGCCGAAGCTGCACTGCTGCGGGCCATCAAGGTTGTGGAAGCTCAGGACCGACAGCCCGGACTCGCGTTCCCATTGCTCACGCTGGGCAGGCTGTATCACGAACAGGGCTTGTACACGCGGGCAGAACCGGTTCTGGTGCGTTCGCTCGACACGCGTGTGAAATCGATGGGGCGTCAACATGCCAGCGACCAATTGCAGAAACTTGCGTCGACACGGCTTGCGCTCGAAGACTACGAAGGTGCCCGAGTTTTGCTCGACGAACTCGTGGTGTCTGCCAAGAGTGAAGGTGAAGACAGCATGTGGTTTGGCGTGCTCTTGGCGTTGCGCGGGGCATTGGACATTCGTACGGGGGCGTATGATCGTGCTGAACCTCAGCTCGATCGGGCGCAAAGCATCGCAGACAAACTCGTGGCGAAACAAACGGAAGATGCTCCTTCGGCCGCCGTGGCGATCGCGGGTTTACGTGGGCGTTTGTCGCTACGTAAAGGCGACCTGGTTCGGGCTGAAAAACTGCTGATGTCTGAAGTCGAGTTTGTTGAGAAAAAACTTGGCCCCAAGGACAAATCGATTGCGGACGCAGCGGCGGAACTCGCGGAATTGCATCGTCAAGCTGGTCGCTTGGAGAAAGCCGACATTTTTGCATTACGTGCCTTGACGATTCGCGATGAATCTTTGGCACCGACACATCCGGATCGTGCCGAATCGCGCGCCATCTTGGGGCGTATTCGTGAAGCACGCGGAGACGTAGCGGGGGCAAAAAAACTGCATGAACAAGCGCTGGTGATGCGAGAGCAAGCGTTTGGCCCGGAACATCCGTATGTCGGCTCGTCGCTCGAGGACCTGGCAGATTTGGCGCGACGGCAGGGACAAACCGAACAGGCCGAAGCGCTCTACAAGCGCGCAGTGGCAATTTTCGAAAAAACGTTTGGTCCGGATCACGAAAAAGTCGCCGTCGCGCTCGAAGGTTTGTCGTCGCTCTACGCCGGTGTAGGAAAAGTGGAATTAGCCGTGCGTTTGTCCGAACGTGCGGCAGATATTCGCGAGCGGCAAGCGTCACTCATCATTGCTGGCGGATCCGATGCGCAGAAACGAGCGTTCGTGGCATCGTTACGCGTTGGTACGGATTTTGTGACGAGCCTTCATACGCGCGTCGCGCCAAACGACAAACAAGCCAAACGTTTGGCCCTGACGACCATTTTTCAGCGCAAAGGCCGGGTGCTCGATGTCATGGCCGGAACTTCGTCGGCATTACGAAAGCGTCTTTCTCCAGCGGATGCGAATCTTTTCGACGAAGTGGCGCGAGCGCGGGCAGACGTCGCGCGTTTGGCAATGCGCGGTCCCGCCGGTGCGTCGCTCGACGACTTTCGAGCTGAATTAGCGCAACGGGAGGAAAAGGCCCGCACGCTCGAAGAAAAGCTTGGAGGTCAAAGCGACGTATTTCGCACGGAACAAATTCC
>JANORL010000513.1:0-8801 GCA_031415295.1 Polyangiaceae bacterium
AGGATTGGGGCAATCGACAAACATTCTGCAAATCATCTGGACAGTCCAAAATGTGTGCGAAGAGCGCGGCATCAATCCGGAACTTTTCATGGATGAATTGCTCAATTTGCAGCGCGGGTATGAAATGAAGCCCGGCTACCGTCGTGAATCGTCCGCGTCACTACTGGAAATATTGAAGAGCGACGAAAACTACGCGCGGTTATCTTCACGCATTGGAATGACTGCCGCGGTCGACATAAAGCTTCTGCAACCCGTCTATGCCGGACAACGCCTCGATTATCGCGTCGTGCAGACGCATGTGCTCGAGGGACTCGTACGTTTTGATTTGTCGGCTCAGGTGGACGGTCAAATGGTTGCCCGCGGTACGATGACGAGCACGCGGGGCATTCCTGAATTGCCCACGGCGGCTCCGTGATCCGCATTGCGGGGTTGTTCGTTTGTTTCACCGTTGTCGGTTGTGGCCCTCAACGGTTATGGGCCGGTAAAAGCCCCGATCGCGCCCATAACGTCGAAGTATGGTCACATCGTGACACGCAATTTGTACGTTTCGATGGCCGCGACGAACCTCACTTTCTCGGAATCGGCATCGATGGTTTGTCTTGGAGTCCCGACAGTCGGTATTTGGCGTATCCAGCGAATACCGCAGCCGGTTGGGTCGTCATTACAAAGGGGCGAACAAGCGGTCCGTGGCTCGGTATTGGGGAAATCGTATGGAGCGCCGATAGCAAACATTTCGCCTATTCCGCGCAGGAACCGCGGTTTTGGGCTGTCGTCAAAGATTTCAAAACGGGACCGTATTACGACGCCATCATGCAGCGGAGCCTCGTATTCAGTCCCAATGGATCCAGCCTTGGATATGTCGTCCAAGATGGCCGTTGGACGCGTGCGGTCGTGGATGACAAACCTGGGCCAAAATTCGACGGCATTGGCCGATTTACTTTTAGTGCAGACAGCAAGCATCACGTGTATTTGGCTCGGCGTGTGGATGCGTCCTTTTTTGTCGTCGATGGAGAATCGTCACCGGGGTACGATAGTATTGCCGACGTTGTGCTCAGCCCCGCGGGATTTCATTGGGCCATCCTCGTGCGAATCGAAGGTCGTTGGCACGCCATCGTGGATCATACGTCGGGCCCGGCATTCGATTCGATTGCTTCGCCGGTCTTTTCGGCGACTGGAGACCGAATTGCGTATTCAGCGCGACGCGACAAAAATGCCCTGGTCGTCGTCGATGGCCAAGAAAGTGCTGCATTCGATGAAATTCGCTGGGCCAGCGTCGTTTTTGACCCCCAGGCTCGACATGTTGGATTCTCGGCGCGACGAGGTACTCGGTGGCGCGTCGTCGTCGATGGCCAAGAAAGCAAAGAATACGACGATGTTTCGGCCCCGGTATTGGCGGGTGAGACGATTGCGCATGTCGCCAGACGAGCAGACGGCGATTTTTCGGTCATCAATGGAGCGGAAGGTGCCATTTTTGACAATATTGGGAATCTCGTGTTGACACCCGACGGTCGTCACCACGGGTATATTGCGACGAAATCCAACGAATCGTTCGTCGTTATCGATTCCGTGGCGAAGAGATTCGATGTCGTCATGGACAAAACTCTCGTTCTTTCCGCTAATGGGCGACATTGGGCATGTCTCGTGGGAGACGCTGGGCGTAAAAAGTTTTACATTACGATCGACGGTTCTCGAAATGTGCCATTGGATCGGGAAGAATGGCTGGCTGCGCTCGTGTCGGACATACATATGTTGAACCTTGGCGATGGGATGGACCAGACGGTAATGGTCCGTGGCTGGATCGCCGCGGAACTCGCGCGTCATGCAGATTGACGCGTCGTGACCATGGACATCGCCATTGACGCCGCAATAAATCCTGATATTGATGAAAACACGATGCACGCGCCAAGGGTCGACGAGCCGCAAAAGAAAAGCCCGGGCAACGGCCCTTCCAAAGAATAGCGCGGTTGTCCCATAGGCGCCGGAGTATGCTCCGGGCCGTACACCGCCCCATAAGGAGCCGCTGTATACGTCACATTCGTCACGGGTGTACCGACTTCGAGCTCGCAGACATGGTCGCGTAATCCAGGAACGTGCCGATCAACGTGTTTCAAATAGCGCTCGGCCAGCGATTCTTTGAGCGCGACATAATCGTCACCGCGTTTCATCGATGGTTTGTCGCCCCAACGGGCAAACGGATGATACGGCGCCAGTGTAACGAATTCGAGCGTATGGTTTTGCTTCGCGTCAGGCCCGATGGATCGCGGATTTTTTAATGTCGCCGACGCCAAGAAGTACGAATCTTTCATCGGCCACATGCCTCGACCGATTGATTCGAATGTTTCCCCGGGGTTTATGTCGGCAACATTCCAAATGTTCGCGTCGGTCATTCCCGCTGCTGCAATATCCATGTCCGTCCCAATGAACAGGCAAATCGAGCCCAAAGACCAACGCGTCTGTTCAACTTTTTCGCGCAACCTTGCCGGGAGTTTTTCCACGCCCACCAGGTCTCGGTAAGTCATTGTCGCATCGGCGTTCGAGATGACGCACTCCGAAAAAAATTCTTCACCATTACGACAACGGACGCCGCGTACATGTTCGTCGTGAATGAGTATTTTTTCGACACGATGATTGATACGTAATTCCGCACCACGTCGTTTCAAATGTTGCACGAACGCGTCGCGCAAGGCACGACTGCCACCGATTGGAAAAAAGGCACCGGTCAAATAATGCTGCAACGTGGCGAGTCCGACGAGCGCGGAAGCTTGTTGCGGCGGCAAACCATAGTTTCCGTATTGAGCACTGAGCACTGCTTTGAGCAACGGATCGCCCATCAATCCATCGAGCAAATGAGAAAATGTCATCCTCCCGTACTTGAATAAAAGCGGCGTGCGGCGAATATTGCGGCCTGGGGTGCGTTCCCCAGTCGCGTCGACGAGCAACGTCACATTTTGCGCGAATTCACGCAAAATGCGAAAAAATTTGGTAATGCCTTGTCGTTCGTGGGGAAAATCCGCCATGAGCCGAGCTTCGTATACGTCGTGCCCTTTAGGCATTGTCACTTCGTAGCCCGGCAGAATCAGCCGATCGAAACCATGCGGCGACAATTCGTGAAACTTGACGTCGTCAGACAAACCTAACATTTCGATGAGACGCGTGAATTGTTGCCCTGGCCCACATTCACCAAGGTAGTGCAAGCCAGGATTAAATTCGTAAGCGCCGCGCTTGAATGGATTTAGGTATCCTCCGATGGCTTTTCCGGCTTCGAGCACGAGCACACGACGATCGGCTCGCGCTACAGTCAGTGCGGCCGTCAGACCCCCGACACCACTTCCGATGACAATGGCGTCAAATATGCGATCTTGTTGATCCATAAGCGAAGAAACTTCGTGTGAAATCTGGTAAATTCTTATCGTACCAGGGTTGTTGCGCGTGCGTCAAGCGATTCCCTGGACAAACATCCTTGCCGCAAACGATGACGTTCGACATGTCGTGTGCGCTGAGAATCGCGCGATGCCACTGGAAATGGTTACAAACCGATTAACGTTTATCATGCTCGGTGTTTGGGGTCGGAAGCGCCAAAAGAAAAGGAGCTATGTGCTCAACATGGGTGCGGTTTGTGTATAAATTTACAAACCCACGACGTTCACGCTAGAAAATGTGACATGAAAAGTTTCGTTGAGTCACGATTTTGATTCTTTGTGCGGCCGGATGGAATGCATCGCTGAAAGTTGGTGCGGTGATCAAGGCCCGTTCGATGGTCGGAGGTGTGGTGTCTTGTTGCGAGAACCGCTCGGGTCGAGTGACTTTGTGGAGAGGTGAAAAATGTCGACGTCGAATGAAAATGGTCTTCCCTTTCGTCGGTAGAGCGGATAGAAGCCAGAGTTCACGCTCAGCGCGTGCACGGGCCAATCGGGTGTCAGTAGAAAAATCCTTGAGATTGGGAACTCGTCTCAATGCCTCGTTCAAGAGGGCACGACGCAGTGGAGGTACGATGAAGCGCTCAGTACAGTATGCATCGATGTTGGCGACCTTGCTTGCGGGGTCGATTGCTCAAGCCAGCCATGCTGGCCATTCTGGCCATTCTGGCCTGCCGAACTACAGCGCGTATTCGGATGCGCAGCAAGTCGGCGGTCCGCTGGCAAGTGGGTCAGTTCCGCAGGAGTTTTTGGCCGGCGTCGGAAGTATCGACGAAAAGCGTGGCGTACCCACGGTTTATTGGGCGCCTTCGGATGGCGTTGTTGCGCCGGGTTCTTTCTTGGCGCGCCCAGAAGGTGCGGCTCAGTTTTACCTGGAGCATTACGCGCCGCTTTATGGTCTGAGCCGGAGCTCGATCGACGCATCGTACGTGAAGCACGTGCACGACATTGGAACTGGCGGCATTATCGTTACGTTCCAGCAAAAAGCCAATGGGATCGACGTGCACCATACGTCTCTCAAGGTAGTGATGACGCCGTCGATGGAGCTCGTAGCGATCACGGGCAATTTGAATTCGATGGCGAGCCCGACGCTGAAGCGGATGGCGAACTTCAAGGTTTCGCCGCAAGAAGCCATTGCGCGATCATTTAACGACTATTTCATGACGAAGGTGCCCGCTTCGGCATTTACGGACATGAGTCAAGACGCGCACGGATACTCGTTTTACGCGCTGCATGAAACGGCCGAAACGGCAGACCAAAAGATTGGTTTGTCGCGTCCGGCGCGTATCAAGCAGGTGTTTTACCCGATGCCCGATAGACTGGTACCTGCGTATTACATCGAGGTCTGGACCACGGAGAAGTCGGTTGACTCGGTTTTGTATGCGTACGTCATCGCGGCTGATGATGGGCGCATGTTGGAACGCGTGAGTTTGACGCAAGAAGCGTCACACCAATATCGTGTGTGGGGCGAGGGGGCGCCCAGGTTTACGCCGACGGATGGACCGCACGCCGATTACTCGCCGCATCCGGCTGGTATGCCGAATGGAACGGCGCCGGCATTCGTGCCGCCATCGTTCGTCACTGTCGATGGATTTAATACGAATCCAGCGATGACCTTCGATCCGTGGCTTCCCGCGGGTGCAACCGTGACAAACGGCAACAACGTCGATGCGTACGCCGATCGCGTCGCGCCCGACGGGCTTTCCGGTACGGATTTCCGCGCCGATGTGACGGCTCCCGGCGTATTCGATCGGGTCTACAACACGGCACAAAGCCCGACAGCGAACCAGACCCAGCAAAAAGCGGCGATCACGCAGCTTTTCTTCAACAACAACTACTCCCACGATTACTTTTACGATTCTGGCTTCAATGAGGCCGCTGGCAATGCGCAGTTCGACAACTTCGGTCGTGGCGGCGCGGACAACGACGTCCTCAAGGCTGAAGCTCAGGATTACAGCGGAACCGACAATGCCAACATGAGTACGCCTGCTGACGGTGCTTCGCCGCGCATGCAGATGTACATCTTTACGGGCGTAGGTGGCGGTCCACAACGTGACGGCAGCCTCGACAACGCAATCGTTGCCCACGAATGGGGGCATTACATTCACAATCGTCTGGCATCAGGCCAGGGGACACAATTTGGCTCGATGGGCGAAGGCTGGGGCGATTTCGTAGCGCTCATGCAGAGCGTCAAGAGCAACGACGTCGGCCCCGGGACGTTTGGCGTGGCCATCTATGCCCCGGCGTCGTTCCACGAGAGCGCGTATTACGGCATTCGTCGTTATCCCTATTCGACGAACTTCACGAAAAACGGGCTCACCTTCAGGCACATCGGCAACGGCCAAGCCTTGCCGCCCGGTTTCTCTCCTGTCTTCGCAGGCAATCCCAACTCGGAAGTGCACAACGCCGGCGAGGTGTGGTGTTCGATGATGTGGGAGTCGTACTCGAATTTGCTCGAGGACACGCTGGGCGGAGCGCCGCGACATACGTTCGACCAGGCCAAACGAAAAATTGCAAATTACGTCGTCGGTGGTTTGAAAGCCACTCCGTATGACGCGACGTTCACGGAACAACGTGACGGCGTTCTTGCCGCGACGATTGCCGGGGGTGACGCGCAGGACTTCTTGGACATGACGGACGGGTTTGCCACTCGCGGCGCTGGCGTCTGTGCGGTATCGCCCGCTCGTACATCGACGACTCTCACGGGCGTCGTCGAGGACTTCACGGCGAACAAAGCGAACGTCTCGTTCAAGTCATTCGCATTGACGGAAGGAATGCCAAACTGCGATAATGACGGCGTTTTGGACATCGGTGAAACCGGTGTCCTTAACGTCGGCGTGCAGAACATCGGCTGGGCGGCCCTCACGGGTGCAAGCGTGACGATCACGTCGACCAATCCGAACGTGGTATTCCCCGGCGGTAACATAGTCGCCATTCCCGCGACAAACGCCTATGCGACGAGCATCCTTACGTTGCCCGTCACGATCGGCCCGGCCATCACCAATCCCACGCTCCTTCCGTTCGCCGTCGTCATCAATGCCCCAGGCACCTGTTTCGCCACGACAAACGGAACGGGTTCGGCCGAGGTGATGTACGACGTCACTGTCCCGAATACCGCCGCGGGTGCGACCACGGAATCGTTCGAAGGAACAAAGACGTGGACGGCGAAACTCGCCTCCGGTGCCGCAACGACCTTGTGGGCCATCAATCGACCTACGGTGCCTGCACCGGCAACCATCAATGAAATGGCGTTTGGCCAAGATCTCAGCGGCGTCAGCGATCACCGGTGGGAATCGCCAGATCTGACGGTCGGAGCTGCGGCCTTCTCCATGACGTTCGCAAACCGCCACGACTTTGAACGGTCGACAGGGCCCACGGTTAACTGGGATGGCGCCGTCATCGAATACAGCCAAGACAACGGCATGACCTGGGCCGACGTCAATACGCTCGCGGGCGTCAATCCCGGCTACGGTGGAACAATCGACAATACGGCAAGCAATCCGCTCGGCGGACGGCAAGGGTATGTCGGAGCTACGGCGAACTTCGCAACTGGAAACATGGTCAATCGGACCATCAACTTCGCCACGACCCTCGCCAACAGGACCATCAAGCTTCGATTCCGCATTGGTACGGACGAAGCTGTCGGTGGAGGTGGTTGGTTCATTGACAACATTGCATTCACGGGTTTGACCAACAGGCCCTTCTCGGCGCAAGTCAACCACAGTTGCACCGCCGCAACCTGCGGCAACGGAATGGTCGACGTGGGCGAAGGTTGCGACGACGGCAATATGACCGCCGGCGACTGCTGTTCGCCTTCGTGTCAATTCGAGGCTATGGGCACGGTTTGTCGCGGTGCCGTAGGCACTTGCGATGCTGCCGAAACCTGCACGGGTGCGGCAGGCACATGTCCTGCCGATACCAAATCACCGGCCGGTACGGTTTGTCGTGCAGCCATCGACGCGTGCGACGCTGCCGAAACGTGCACCGGAATGGCGAATACGTGTCCTGCGGACACCAAAGCGCCCAACGGAACAGCTTGCTCCGACAGCAATGCCTGTACGCAAATGGATGCTTGCCTAGCTGGTGCGTGCGTCGGCGGATCTCCCGTCACCTGCGCAGCACTCGATACATGTCACGTCGCGGGTACTTGCGACACGATGACGGGCATGTGCAGCAATCCCAATGCGCCCAATGGCACCATGTGCAACGATAGCAATCTTTGCACGCAAATGGATACCTGCGTAGCTGGTGCATGCATGGGGGCAAACCCCGTTACCTGTGCAGCATCCGACCAATGCCACGTAGCCGGCACATGCAGCCCGGCCACGGGTATGTGCAGCAATCCGAACAAGGCCGACGGCTCGACGTGCAACGACAGCAGCCTTTGCACGCAAACGGATACCTGCCAAGCGGGAAATTGCCTCGGCTTCAATCCCATCGTTCGCACCTCGTCGGATCAATGCCACATCGCTGGCGTCTGCAATGCGGCCACGGGCACGTGCAGCAACCCGAATGCGCCTGACGGCGTATCGTGTAATGACGGCAGTGCTTGTACGAAGTCGGATGCATGCCAAGCTGGCGCGTGCGTCGGGGCAAACCCGGTCATGTGTGCAGCGCTCGATCAATGCCACATCGCAGGCGTCTGCGATGCGACATCCGGCATGTGCAACAACCCGACATCGCCCGACGGGACGATGTGCGACGACGGCAACGCGTGCACGACAATGGATTCGTGTACAACCGGCACATGCATGGGAGGTACCCCTGTTATGTGCACCGGCGACGAATGCAATGATCCCGGCATGTGCAATCCGACAAACGGCGTGTGCTCGACCATTGCCAAGCCTGACGGCACGACTTGCGCCGGTGGCACCTGCAAAGCTGGCACATGCGACACCGGAGCGGGCGGCGCCGGCGGCATGGCCGGCGCTGGTGGTGCGGCTGGCGGCGGCGGAATGGCCGGCGCTGGCGGTATGGCTGGAGCGGGCGGAGCAAGCAGCAGCAGCTCCAGCAGCAGCTCCAGCAGCAGCACTGGCGGCGGTGTGGGCGGCGAAGGTGGCGCAGGCAATGTGAACGGCCCCATCACCGAAGGCGGCTGCGATTGCTCGATTCCGGGCGACCAAGCGCCCGCACGAGACGTCAGCGGCTCGCTCCTCGCTCTATTCGGAGCGTGGCTTGTTCGTCGCCGTCGCAGCGGCAAACCCTCCTGAATCTCGACAACGGGGGACCCATTGCGGTCCCCCGATCCCCTCCCTCAATACTCGTCAGTACCTCATCCCAAAAGTTCGTAATGATTCGCCTTCGAATTGTTACAGGTTGAACGATACGCGTTCAACCTTTGTCAGGAAAAGTGTTTCGACATAAATGTCGAAACACTTTCCCTCT
>JANORL010000514.1:0-11515 GCA_031415295.1 Polyangiaceae bacterium
GGCATTATGGCGCTCGCAATGATGGGACTCATGGTGCTCACGATCGTCGGAGCGATTGTGGTAGGGGTTGCAGCGGGATTGGCAGCGAAGCCGTAGAAAAGCCGCGTCGACGCTGAGTGTCTGACGTTTTCTCCATTCGAACCAGTCACGATACGGCCGGAACAATTCTTCCGTCGTCCTCCCTAGCTTTGCAACGCTCGCGTCTACGCCGTCGAATCTCATTACGGAATGACGCATTGCGAAGAATACGGGAGGCGCTTTCGCAACGAAAAAAGTGGCCTTGTTGTAAGAATGGTCTCTTGGCAGTAATGTGCTGGAACGGTCGCGGTCCAAACGGGCACTGCATGAGGAGTGACGATCGTTGTAGCGATTTCGCTAGACATCATTCGCAACGCGACGTCTGATACCGATTGTAAAGAAGTCAAGGAGGAGTGCATCCTGTATTGCAGCGACACGACCCTGCCCACCCCCGACTTTGGCTGGAAGTTCCAGAAATGCTAAATCCCGCCAGTGAATACGCGTAGCGTTCTGTGGACCGTCTCCAGCGTTTCCGCACATCACTCCACGTCGTCGTGAACCGCCCGCCCCGGCTGGTCCTGCCACTTCACGACGTCCCGAATCCCGTGCGTCGGCAACTTTGCCTCCAACGAGGCACCGTTGACGCACCGCCTACCACGCATCTTTTCACGATGTCTATACCAAATGTGCCTGATTTGTACCTATGTTGGCGCGTTTAACCACGTAGCCATCGACGAACGAGGGTTTGGACTTAATTTGCAACCAAAACGAACCATGTGTTCGTCTTTCTCACAATCGATGGTAAACATGCCATTCAGTTGCCGTTCGGCACTTAAAACGTTTACGATCGATAAACCAGAGGCGTGTGCTTGCACAAGCTGTGCCTCGAACAAAAGAAAGACCCAGAAATGCCTCGTCGCACGGAATCTGATCCGCAAACCGCAAAGATCGGCGCACGGCTGCGTGAACTTCGGCTGGAGCGAAACATGTCCCTCGGAGATCTCGCTGACGCCAGCGACGTGTCGAAAGGACACCTATCCAGTATCGAACATGGGCTCGCCGCCATTACGATCCAAACCATTTCGCGCTTGGCAAAGGGTCTGGGACTGCCGCCACTCTATTTGTTGGTGTCACCAGCAGACGACGACCGTGATCAAATCGCGGAACTCGTACGCAAATTGCCGACGCCTGAAATCGTCAAGCTCCGTCGTGAATTGACGAAAACCGCAAAAGAAGCGGCGAAAACAGCCGCCAAAGCTGCGCGTTCGTTGCCTGCCCGTCCCAAAGCCTGACGAATCGCGAATCCAATTCGTGACGAACAAGGTGAATTGACCGCGGCGTCCTTTATTGCCTGGGAAAGGACTGCGTTGCCCGTGGTCCAGCCAATGTGAGGCGTCGTTCTGGCGCCTCGCCGATACGCGCCCCTCCCAATGCCCGCCTCCGCTTGATTGGTCGCAATCGCCTCTTGCGTTCGCACACGAGGCTGCCGTATTCTTCGGGTCATGCGCACTTTTCGACTTGCTTCATCTCGAGTCGGCGTTGCCATGTTGGTGGCGCTTAGCTCGAGTTTCACTTCGATTCCCGCTCACGCCGTGGTCGAGCAGACCGACGGCACCGTCGTCCCCATCTCTGTGGCCAACTGTCCCGGTAGTGGCAATCCGACGGGTTGTATTCAAGTGGGGCTCAACATTGGAGAAGGATTGGCGGCGACGTCGACGACCAATCCCGTCAATGCCATCTTTAGCGCCACTACGAGCCCCGAGGTTTTTGCAATTCCCCAAGCCGCTGGTGTGTACGGAACGATTACCGTCGTCGACATGATCGAAGGAGCAGGCTTCGAAAATACGTTTGGCTGGTACAACATTGCTGCGCCAAACCAACTTTATTCGATCACTCCTTGTGCCGACGAACCCACGTCGACACGTACGGTCAACTATCAAACGGAATTTCAGGCGGGCCGGTACCTTGGTGGTTTTATTGGCTTTTTCTTGATTACGCCCGAAGGTGCACCGGTTGGAAATAATTGTGGCGCCGTGGGAAACGTCGGCCACGCATATTACACGGAACGCGCTCGTAATGGGGACGGCAACTACGTTCACTACTTGCTGTACCAATCCAAAGTCAATCCGCTGGCGTATTACTTCGGTTTCGAAGATCTGTATCGCGGCGGTGATAACGATTTTGAAGACATGTTCCTCAAGGTGACGGGACTTCTCGCTCCGTGCACACCATCCGCAGAAATTTGCGACGGCAAAGACAACAATTGCGATGGGCTTGTCGATAATGCGGCGGTCGATGCTGGAGCCAATTGCGGCGCAACAGATGTTGGCGCGTGTTCTTATGGCACGCTGACGTGTCAGCTCGGAGCGCTCGTTTGCGTGGGCGCGGTAG
This sequence comes from Polyangiaceae bacterium, assembly GCA_031415295.1. Lineage (GTDB taxonomy): Bacteria > Myxococcota_A > Polyangia > Polyangiales > Polyangiaceae > Polyangium. The sequence continues at coordinate 2,410 of JANORL010000514.1, forward strand.
GGCCCACAGTGGAACAATGCAACGGAGTCGATGACAATTGCAATGGTATGGTCGACGATTCGCCTGCCGGCGCGGGAGCGACGTGTGGCATGGACGTGGGCGAATGCAATTTCGGGACGATGCAATGCATCGGCGGAGCGCTCGTGTGCCAAGGTGGAAAGGGCCCGTCTCTCGAAGTGTGCAACACGCTCGACGATGATTGCAATGGGGTGACCGACGACGCACCGATTGATTCTGGAGGTCCTTGCGGATCGAACGTTGGGGCGTGTTTACCTGGTATCTTTGTATGTGTCAATGGCGCAATCACGTGTAGTGGCGGTGTGCCGGGAACGCCTGAACTATGCAATGGGATTGACGACGATTGTAATGGCGCCATCGACGACGGCAATCCGGGCGGCGGATCACCTTGTGGGTCGGATGTTGGTGCTTGCAAAGCGGGCGTCGAATATTGCATCGGTGGACAAGTCACCTGTATTGGTTCCGTCGGACCAACGGCAGAAATCTGCGATGGAATCGATAACGATTGTGACGGAACGGCCGACCAGCTTTCGCCTTGTCCCGGCGAAACGAAGTGTATCGACGGTTCCTGTGCCGAAAAGTGCAAACCCGGCGAATTCCCCTGTCCAGGCGGACAAACCTGCAAAGGTGGTTATTGCGTCGTGACGTCCTGCGCTGACGTCATGTGTCCTTCGGGAACTACGTGTAATCAAGGCATGTGCATTCCCGATGGCAGCAGCGGTGCTGGCGGAGGAAATGGTGGTAGCAGCAGCGGAGGCGCTGGAGGTGCCACCGGTGGAATGGGTGGAACCAATTCTTCGACATCGAGTTCGGGATCAGCTGCCGCGGGAAATGCTGGCGAGGATCAAAATTGGGGTTTGGTGACAGGCGGCGGCGGTAAATCGTGTTCGTGTTCGATGGTCGCGGACGATCGAAATACTGGGTTGGCGGCATTCTTCGCCGTTGGGGCACTCGCGGCGACGCGTCGTCGTCGCAATCGGAGGAACGCATGAAGCGGAATCTTGGATTCGGAATCTTTTCGTGCGTTTCCCTCGTGGCGATTTTGATCAGCACGAGTGGTTGCAATACCGAAGCCTTCTGTTTCAGTTGTGACACTTCGTCCGTGACCGGTGGTAATGGCGGCGCGGGTGGCACGGGATTGGGCGGTCAAGGTGGTGAAGGCGGCGATATCATCATTCCCGCAGGAGCGGGCGGCAATGGTGGTGGTTGCGTTGCGGATATCATGACCGACCCGCAAAATTGCGGCGCTTGCGGCAACGTGTGCAGTTTGCCCAATGCATTCCCCACGTGTACGGGCGGGTTTTGCCTGATTGACACGTGCGCTGCCGGTTATATCGATCTCGACATGCAAGTCGCCAATGGTTGCGAATACAAATGCGCGGCCACGAATGGAGGCATGGAGATTTGCGATTCGCTCGACAATGATTGCAACGGTCAAGTCGACGAACTCACGGATCTGCAAACGGATCAATTCAATTGCGGCGCATGCAATACCGTATGTGTATTCACCAATGCGACTGCGACATGCGTAGCCGCCAAGTGCACGCTCGATCAATGCCTCGTCGGTTACAATGACGTGAATGCCGATCCCAGTGACGGCTGTGAATATGCATGTACCCAGACGAACGGCGGGGTTGAAGTTTGCGATTATGCAGACAACAATTGCAATGTCAGCGTCGACGAAGGTTTCGACTTGCAAACCGACGTGGCTAATTGTGGCACGTGCGGGAACGATTGTAGCAGCTTGTATCCGAATTCGGTGGGTGCTTGCATAGCTGCTGCGTGTGCATTCGCCGGATGCGCGCCTGGTTATTACAACCTCGATGGCATCGAAGCGAATGGTTGCGAATATGCGTGCATGATGACGGGCGCGGAATCGTGCGACGGCAAAGACAACGATTGTAATGGCATCGTCGACGACGGCATGCTTGCTGGCGTAGGGAATCCGTGCGGATTCTCGGACGTCGGCGAATGTGCTTTAGGCGCGCAAGCGTGTCAATCTGGCGCTCTCCTATGCGTGGGCAACATTAACCCCGTCACGGAACTTTGCGACGGCGTGGATAACAATTGCGACGCCGCGACGGACGAAGGTTGTCCATCCGTCAATGCGACGGACATGCGCCTCGATGTGGGAGCGAACTCAGCCGTTGGACAAGCCACGAGCACGCAGCTTTCAATTGCAAGTTTGGGTGACGTCGTCGTGGCGGCGTATCTCGATCGGCGCGCAGGAAATGCCGATATTCGAGCTAATGTTTCGACCAATGGGGGCATCTCGTGGCTTGCCGCGGATGTGGGAACGGCTAGTGGCAATCTGGTGCAAGTTGAACCATCCGCATTCTTGTCTCCAACGCGAGCTTATGTGGCACTGGCGCAATTCCCGACAGCAGCGCACCGCGATGTGTACATCGCCAATGCCCCGTCACCGTCGTACAATGCCTATACCGTTCCCCTTCGAGTCGACAAAGACGCGACCGCTGCAGACGCGTTTCTCATCCAAGGCGTCGTAGCGACGGCCGGAGCGGCAGGAAACCAAGACACACTCGTCGTGGTTTGGCAAAGCTTGAGTGGTACCGGGTCAAACGTAACAACAAACGTGTACCTTCAGCGATCCGTTGACGGTGGTGCGACATGGCTGGCGCAGGACGTACGAATCAATGCGGTGGTGGGGTCTGCGGAGCAACCTGTCGTCGCCACCGATGGGAATGGCAAAGCATTCATAGCTTGGCGCGATTCTCGTAATGGCAAGGCCGAAGTTTTTGCGGCTACGTACAATGCGACAGCAAACATGCTCGGGCCGAACGTCGCCGTATCCGGCGGATTGCCATCGGAACAAATCAACATTGCGGCAAATGCCGCCGGTCCGAATGTGTACGTCGTGTGGACAGATTTGCGCGGAGCGAAAAAAGCAATTCGTATGGCTCGGAGTACGGATTCGGGAGCAAATTTTTCGACCGACGGTTCGATCGTCAACGTCGATTCTACGTTCGCCGACGCATCTTCGCCGGCCATAACGGCGTCCATGCAGCGCGTCGTTTTGGCGTGGGAAGATACCCGTAGCGGCCTGCCGGACATTCGAGTATCCACATCGCTCGATGCCGGAGCGACTTTCCCGTCCACGTCCGCGCGTGCGGATTTAGGCTCGACGGCGGGCACGAGCGCTTCGACGCGTCCTCGGATTACGCTAGGCATGGGCCAAAAGTTGTTCGTCACGTGGGAAGATGCTCGTAATGGTCAGCGCGATATTTATGCGAACAATTCGTTCGACGATGGACTGAACTTCCAGCCGAAAGAATTGCGTATGGACGTCGGAATGGCAGGTGCTCCGTCTCCTTTTGGTGCAGCGGATTCGCGCAGTCCGTTCATTACAACGAACGCCGGGGGTATGCGCGGAATCGTCGTATGGAACGATTACCGCACGTCGACCGGAACGAATGGCGCCAACGGCGACATTTACGCCAATCGGTTCGAATAGCCCTTTCCCACTCGCCCCCATTCGCGATCGTTCGTAATGTGAATGCCTACCGAGTTTGACTGGCAGGCATTCACTGACGATTATTTCGGCACGTTGACGCGGATCTCCGTGTAGTCGCCGACCGCGGAACTCAACGCTGCGAGTTCGGACATGCGCCCGAATGTACACAATAGAGCTTGGGGTGTGGGGGAGAATCCGAAGCGAATCAGTTGTACGCCGGCGTCAGCTGTTTACCATTCGCATGGGCGGCTTCAGCGGCAATGGCAACGTCGGTCCAGAGGACCCAGGCGACGAAGGAGCAGCGGCTTTCGGTGCAGCTTCGCCTTCGAGCCCCGCAAGACCCGCAAAACAACGATCCATTCCGTAATCAAGCGCCGCTTCTCGCTGAAATACCTTGGAAAGCTTCACCAGCTTCAGCGACGTCTGTTTGCCAAGGTCCGTTTCGCGTTCAAGGAAAGCTTCGAACGATCCGTAACCCTTTGCCTGAAAAAGTTCTTGCTCTTGGATCTCGGCCAGGACTTGACCAATCTCGAAGAAACCCTTCTCCATCTTCTTGCGCAAGGTACGAATCTTCGTCGTCTGATTGTGCAGCTCGCCGATCTTCGCCTTGATCTCCTCGGCTCCTTGCGGAACGCGAATCGTCGCGCGGGCACTGCCAGGAGGCGCAGGCTCAGCCGCCCGAGCGCGCGCTTCTGCCGCATGTTTGGCAGCATGGCGAGCCGCCCAAGGCGCTGCACCACGTAGACCAAGCTTGCGCTTCGACCCTTTGGCTTCCTCTTCCTTGCCCTTCGGCTTGGATTTGGACTTTGTCTTAATCTTTGCCTTCGACTCGGTCGACTTCGTCTTCGATTCGGCCGACTTCGACTTCGACTCAGGCGACTTCGCCTTCGACTCGGTCGACTTTGCCTTCGACTCGGTCGACTTTGCCTTCGACTCGGTCGACGCTTTGCTGGTCGTCTTCGTCTCGGGGCCATCGCTCTGACGGGAGGCGCTCGAAATCTTCTTCTTTTTCTTCTTCAAGCCCTTCTCAGGGCTTTTTTCTTTCGTCGCTTTCGCCATGTTGCTGCGTCCCGCTTCCGCGATAAAATCCGGGCCCGTCCAAGCCCTGTTCGTGCTTGGAGCGAACCACTACGTCGTACGTGTCGCACACGCACTTGAGCTTTCCGCTCGTCGCCTTACCAAAATTTCTGCCCATCCGTCCACAAACTTTCGGATGCAGGACCATTTTTTGCATTCTTAGCCCAAAATACGACCCGAAACGGAACGTATGGTGATGTGGCATCCGTGCTAAACCCGCTTCCATGACGTCCCATCCCGACTCGTTCGCCGATTCGCTTCCCCCGACGAACGATGCGGCACCTGCGCGGGCACAAAGCGAGCATCCGGCAAACCCGTCTCCTCCGGCAAACCCGTCGCTGTCATCGCGCATCGCTGTCGTCGTCAACGGCAACGCCAAGAGCGTCACGGCCGAGGTCATCGAAACCCTCGATCAAATCCTCGATAACGGCGACTTGTTCGTCTCCCGTCGCGTCGAAGAAAGCGAAGGCATTGCCCGAACCTTGGTCGATCGTGGGTACGGCACCATTCTCACCGGCGGAGGTGACGGAACGTTTACTGTCGTCGTGACCGCCGTCGTCCAAGAAGCTCGCCGACGCGGCGCTGTTCTCCCCCGATTCGGCCTCTTGCGACTAGGCACCGGCAATTCGCTCGCCTGGGTACTCGGATCCACGGCGTCGGGACCGGAACGATCCCGCGGTTTGGCCGTGGACCTCGCCCGCATGCGCGCCGATGCAGGCAGTCGGTGGATGAGGTTCGTCGAAGTAGAACAAACGTTGTCGCCGTTCTGCGGGTACGGGATCGATGCGGTCATGCTTCGTGACTACAACGCGGTGAAAGCCACGCTTGCCCGCGGGCCTTTGCGTAGGTTTGCCCCCGGTCTTGCGTCGTACGCGATCGCCGCGTCTTTGAAGACCGTGCCGAGCTATTTCGTTCGACCGACGCCGCATTGTCGAGTCATCAACGAAGGCAGCGACGCTGTACGCGTAGGCGCCAAAGGCACCATCCTCGGCGCGCCCGTGCGCAAGGGCGGAGTCATTTACGAGGGCCCGGCCAAACTCGCGTGCGTCGCGACAATCCCGTACTACGGCTTCGGTTTTCGTATGTTTCCGTATGCCGAAGACCGACCCGATCGCATGCAACTACGCGTCACGAACATCACGCCCACCGCGTTCGTCAGGAATTTCCAAAGCATTTGGCGAGGCGAGTACGACAACCTCGAAGACACCTTCGATTTCTTCGTCGACGACGTCTCCATCGCCATGGATCCACCTACGGCCTTCCAGATCGGTGGTGACGTGCGCGGAGAACGATCGCGTGTGCGCGTGCGCCTCACCGAACCCATTCGTATCGTCGATTTTTACGCTCCTCCTCGCGGCTAAACGTTACGTCAGCTTGCGACACCCGAGCGTGTCGGACACCTTCGCGCGATGGACTGGAAACTCTTCGCATCGACGTTCGCCGCCGTGTTCCTCGCCGAAATGGGTGACAAGACCCAAATTGCGACGATGAGTTTGTCTGGGGCAAGTTCGTCCCGGTGGAGCGTGTTCGCCGGATCGGCCCTTGCGCTCGTCGCGACCAGTGCGATCGCCGTGTTGCTTGGTGGAGTCGTGAGTCGTTACGTACCGGCTGTGTGGGTGAAGCGTGCAGCTGGCGCGGTGTTCATCGTCTTGGGCGTCGTGTACTTGGGCAGTACGTTCGTCCAGACAGACGTTACGAATCAGTAGTATTCGTTGCCGAGGTGCGTGATGAGATCTTCGTTCATCATCCAACGCAGATCGTCATCGAGCTGTACGAGTTGCTTTGCGCTCAAACGATCCTGCTGTGCGTGACGTACTCGCGACGATTCGAGCGCATGGGGGCATGCGACCTCAAGTGAAAGCGCCCCGCAGACTTGCGCGCGATGATCGCAGCGCTTCCGGTGGGCCCGCTCGGCGTGCGCGACCAAGCGCTCTTGCTCGTGGTCATCGCGCCTGCACTTCGACGAGCGGAACTCGTGACGCTCGATGTTGCGCACATCGCGTTGCATCGTGCTGAGCAAGGCAGATCAGGTTGCTACCAGCCACAAAGACATCGCTTGCATTGTCGTGTGAATTTTGGCGGCAAGTAGCGCGGGTGATACGTTCGAACCTATTGCGTTTGCGACGGGACGCACGAATGAAATCGGGGACGAAGCCACGACGAACCACGCGTATATGTGCGGTAATCAGCGCAGGAATGATGCTGGTGATCGGTTTGCCTGCGTGTACCAGTGCATCGATGTCCGCTCCACGGTCGGCCGACCACGAGACCCCTACGGTTCAGCAAGCCAGCGCCGCGGTGCCTGAACCGATGATGACGCCGCTTGTGCTTGGCGATGAAACGTCAAAGAGTTTGCCCGTGGAACAAGACGCGGAACCGGCCGAAGCATGCTCGGATGCGCTCTACATCGAAGAGCCGAACGCGTCGGGGTATGTGACTGCATCGGTCATTGAAATCGAAGCAATATGCAATGGTCTACAAATTGAATGCTTCCGAAAATGTTACAATAAGGCACCGCCGAAGGGCAAAGGTTGGAAAAAAGGTGACGGAGATCATTACAAATATTGTCAGTCGATGTGCCTTGCACAATTCATGGAATGTCGGAGAAAACTTGGAATCGTAACGCGTGTTTTCGACGCGTTTGACGCCGCATGGGCTTGGATCAAAGATCATAAGGCAGCAATCGTAGGCACGATCATCGTCGTCGGTGGCGTGGCGTATGTCGTGTCTACTGGCGGTTCGGGCGCGTTGGTCCTGATTCCTCTGGCTGGCTGAACGCATTCCGCGAAAGGAGTCTAGACTCATGTCATCCATTTGGGACATCCCGGAAAATCTTCAAGTTCCACCCGATTACAAGTGCCCGCCGAACTTCAACCACATACCGCTCCACGACATACTGTACCTGCACCCGGCGCACGAAAACAACGGCGGTGCCGTTCATCTTGGTATCGAGGCGCTCGACTTCCTGATCTTATCGCAGCCTCCCCCAGGTAGCGACTATGTCGCGCGCGAAGAGACTCCGATATATATCCGCACGTTCACCTGGATGAGCCGACGGGAAGCGTTTCTCGATTACCTCAATCCCTATGTGACGGAAGTGCGCAATCATGGCGCACCCGAGCAGCAGGAGTTCATTCGCGAGGTTCTCGACATGAAACTTCACGAATACATTAAGGCAAAATCGCTGGTGAGCGAAGAAGCGCCGCAAGTAAGCACCGAGGAAGAGGACGCGGATGAATCCGACGACGAGCAAGAGGTAGCGGTTTACCCGGAACCCGTCGAAGCGATATCCATTCTCGAACGAATCGCGCAAGCGCACGCGTCTACGTCGGTCGAATACGTTGCCCTGCAATTCCCGATTCGTGCATTGAGGTATTTGATTGAAAGCGGGGAAGCGCCCGAGTTCATGCGGTACGTCGATCAAATGTCGAAATGGGATCCTCCGTCCGTCGAATGAGTCGAGCGGCCCACGGTAAAACCCATCGAGACGTGCAGGCATGTGAGACAATACCAAACGGCTCGAATCGGTTGCTACGGTTCATGGGCCGTGGGGATGGACAAACCGATGGGATCGGTATCATCGCCACCGCTGTGAGCGGCGGGCGATTGTTCGCGGCAAACTCCCAAGCCGGTGGCGTCCACTTCCCCGTAGAGCGCCTCTTGAACCATGAAATGCAGCACATTGCATTCTTCAAGGCAACGGATTGTTACACCCGCGGCGCGCAGCCCAACCAAGTCAGCATGGATTACGTTTACCTTGAAGCCACTGATGACGGCAGTATCGTTTCACCGAAGCTCTACCTCGAGACGTGGGACATGCCATTGCCGACACCGAGGGTAGAGGCTCGCGCAAGGGGCACGCAAGTTTCTGTGGAGATTCACGCCGACGCATGGTTCGACTTGGGCAAAACCACCTTCGAATTCAGTGATCCAACGATTGCGATGACTTCGATGGCGTTTGTCAACGACCGAAAGGTCATCATCGAATGCGATACGGATCGTCTCGAAGGTGCCAGAATCTCCTTTACGATGAAGAACATCTTTTACTTCCACGAGGGATCTGCTTACGTCGAAATCGACCCCGACGCATCCGCATGAGATCGATGCAAGAGCCGCGTTCTTGACATCAGTGCCATCTCGGACTAACTCGGACGTGCGATACTCACCGCGACTATGGCGACGAACACCACCCAACGAACGCTTGGCGATGTTCTTTAACGAATTTCATCACAAAATACTCGCCACTGTCCCTCGATTCGTTGTACGTTTGCGTCCGTTCCCAGCAGACCACTTCATGTACCTACCTCATGACGAAGCCATTACAGTCATCGCGTCCGTGTCGGTCGTTATGTCGAACGCCGCGCACGCAGCGCCAAACGCGATTTAATGGCCGATGACATTCGTGCCGCGACAAAACCGCAGTCCATTCCGCGGGCCGAGCGGTCGTAGTTACCATTGATGCTGTTCAAGAACCCATGGCCGATCGCGATGTGGCCGACGATAACCTCGATGCGACGGCACAAATTGCCCGCCTCACAT
>JANORL010000515.1:0-3711 GCA_031415295.1 Polyangiaceae bacterium
CGCGGGGTTTAACCCCGCACCCCATGAGGGGCTCTCCGCCCCTCAACCCGGACCAGGCAGAGGCCTGGACCAGGTATTGGTTCGTCCGCAACGCGGTCGAACCAACACGCGAAGTCGGACTTTGACGCATGACGGGTGAAAAAGTTTGATGAAATTTTTATGGGAGTTTTTGTGGGAGGAAAATTGGGCGGTTAGGGCGCGGTGACCGTCACGACAAACGGCTGTTCTTTGCCGCCCAAAAGAGCGACTTTGGCTGAAAGTGTGAAAGAGCCCGTCATGTCGGAGGCTACGAAAAGCGCGGCGAACGGATCGGCAGGCTCGCTTTGCGGAAGGAGCGACAACCCTGCGGGAACGGTCCATTCTGTTGAGACGCTAGTGGCAATGTGTGGTTTTTTCGATGGACACGAGCGGTGGCGAAGCGTCAATCAGGGATCTGAATGTCCGCCTCGTGCGCTGCTGCAAATTCAGCCGCGATTTTATAGGTAGGTGTCGGAAATCGCTCCGCTTTGATCCGAACGTTCGCGCCCAGATCATTGTTTTCCATCCGCACGATTTCAATGACCCCCACGCGTCCCGACGTATCAGGCGCAAAGAGCGATTCTTGCGATTTGAGCGCTTGTGTCGATTGTGCGTCCTCGTCGTCGCGATAAAATGCGATCCATCGGAAAGGCGCTTTGGCTTGTAAGAGTGTTGGAACGAATTTGAGTGCATCCGCGGCAGATTTGCGAATGTCGACGAGGTGAGCGTCGCCCTTGCCATCGCGGTCGAGTGCAAGCACATCTACCGTGTGTCCCGGCATGCCTGGCCATTCCGTCTCGAAGTAGATTCGTGGCACGACAAGTCTTCGCAACAGGCATTGCGCAACCGGTTCCTTCGCGCGCAATTCGAGGTGATCACGCATTGCCGCTCTCCTCTATCGCGTTGTCCTCGATTTGAGCGATCTCAGGAAATTTTTCCCAAACCCACTTGAAGAATTGTTCCATTTTCCCCTTCGCTTTCCTCAAATCCTGTCCGTCGACCCGCTGTTCCCCATACGAAAAATGACTCTTTTTCGTCAGTAGCCACTCGAAATGCTTGATTCCACCAACCTCTTTGCTCGCCTTTGAGCATGTATCACGAAGTTTTCTTGCAGCAGCGGCATGATCTTCTCCCTTCGGCCTCTCGCCGTCCGTGGCAACCAACAAAGCATCTGCCAGTGCAATGCAACCGTGAATGGAAAGTAGGCCAATCGCAGGCGCGTATACTGATTCTTCGAGATCTCCGAGATCTTTGGCTGCGCGATAAAAGTCGTCGGCACGTTGGCGAAAGTGGAGCACGAGCTGTGGCTTCTTCACGTCCATCCGACAATCCTATTTCTCGGCTTTTTCACGAATCTTGGCCACCACCTCGTCCGCTTGTCGAATCGTTTCGTCCATCGTGCTGCCGGTATCAATGACGTAATCAGCGACGGCTATTTTGTCCGCCATTGGCATTTGAGCGGCGATCCGAGCGCGAGCGTCGGTTTCGCTCAGGCGATCCCGCTGAATGATGCGCGCGATTTGCGTGGCTTCGGGAGCAACCACGACGACCAGGGGTCGAAATGTGTCGGCTGCTCCGTTTTCGACGAGAAGTGCCGCTTCGTAACAAGCCATCGTTTCACCTCGAACGGCCAGTTCCTGCGCTGCTTCCATGGTTCGTCCGGCAATACGCGGATGCAAAATGCGATTCAACGTCTTGCGCTTGTCTTCGTTTCCAAAAACAATGACCCCGAGTTTGGCCCGGTCGAGCGTTCCATCCGGGCGCAACACGTCCTTGCCGAAATGCTTGATGATTTCTGCCAAACCGCTCGTCCCAGGCGCCACCGCTTGACGCGCAATTTGATCCGCATCGATAACCGTAATGCCCGCGTCACGAAAACGATTCGCTACCGTGCTCTTGCCGCATGCAATGCCCCCCGTGAGGCCAAACAAGAAAAAAGTCACGTGGTTCTACCTCGTTCCACGCATGGCCAAGTCGAGCGCTCGAGTGGCTTCGTCCGGCGTCATGTCGCGACCAAAAAGCGCCGGTACCAAGACAGAAGATCGTTCTTTCAGGCGCGTAACGACCGTTTGCAACATTTCGTCGTGATCGAATGCCAAAGCCCCTGCCGATACACCTTCGAAGGTGAGCGACAAACTGCCATTTTCTTGCGAAATTACGAAAAACTTGGCGTCCGTTGCATCATCGCTGCCTTTGGCTTCCTTGCGCCGATTGACCGGAAGCACCGCGATGTGCGCAACACTGACGACCCAGCCGCGAGGATCGCGTCCTGGACGCGAAAAAACACGTACTTCTTCGAGCGGCAGCCCAGCAATGCCCGTCTCTTCGAGCAATTCGCGCGCAGCGCTTTCGGATACCGTTTCTTGCGGCTCGCAAAAACCACCCGGAATCGCCCAATGCCCCGCGAAAGGATCCCTGCCGCGACGAATCAAAAGAACAGACAATCGTTCGCCTTCATCGAGCGAAAACGTAACGACGTCCGCCGTCAAACTCGGCCGAGGATATTCATGATCGTTCACGCCAATAACTCCGCCGTCGAGGTGAGACGCACACCTGCTTTGCGCATCTCGGACAACGCTTCTTCGACGCCTTGGGGAGTAATTCCCGCAATCGCATCCGTGAGCAAAACCGTGCGATACCCACGTTCCGCAAGGCCCAATGCCGCGGCGCGAACGCAATAATCGGTGGCCACGCCAAACACGAAAAATTCCGGCGTCGTTCCAGCCTTTTCAACCAGCCGTTTGACAAACTGTTCAGCCATTGGATTGGCAAACATGCTGTAAACTTCTTTCTCGAAGTACACGCCACGCGTATCGCCGCGTAATACTTCTTCGACGATGCTTTCGATAGGCGCCGCTGCGACATTCGGAACGAAACGAAACGACGTAGGCAACGTACCATCGACCTTGAGCCAGCCTGGCGTGCCTTTTACGCAATGATCAGGAAAATTCGGCTGTTCGCCAGTCGGTCCTTTACGCCCGCTCGATGCAAATTCCCACGCGTCCCAGGCATGAGAATCGACCGAACCGAGGATCGGAATACGTTTGTCCACGGCGTGACGGACAAGCTTACGCAAGACGTCGTTCGGTGATCCAGCGACGTAAAGAGCTCCGTCAGGTTCGCAAAAATCGCGCTGAACATCGACATCGACGAATATTTGGTTCATCGGACTACCTCGTTGGCTCGCCGCACGTGTCTAAACATTTGCGCCTTTTGCCCCAAACCCCATCATACGGTTGCGGACGTTTTCGATGAGGTCGAGCAGTCGTTGCGAGGGTTTTGCCTTGAATGGTTCATCCCAGCGCTCCGAAGGTTCGGGGGCTTCATCGAGCATGTGGAGCGTTTCGGGCAAACGGGCCATCTGCGTGCGCACTCGGGTGCGAATTGTATCGAGCGTTTCTGGAGGATTCGTGCGTTTTCCGTTTTTCATGCACGGCGCCAAGAGCGCTTCTGCTGGGCCGTTTCCAAGTGCCGCGGGATCTTCGTCCGCGAGCGCAATGACGTCCTTTTGGAGTTTTCCCGCAGAATCGACGAATCGGAACACCTGATGAGGTCCAGGAAAAGTGGCCTTGTTTTCCGAGAATTTACATATCGGGACGATCTTCCCGTCTTGTTCAATTTCGACGAGCTTGTATACGCCACCAAGCGATGGAGAATCGAGGCTCGCGACGAGATCCGTGCCGACGCCGTAGA
>JANORL010000516.1:0-20054 GCA_031415295.1 Polyangiaceae bacterium
GCGGCGCCAGCAGAGCGAAATCCGATTCGGCGTGCATTGGCCGGTCAGGTCGTCGAAAGCATGGAGAGTGTCATTCGGCAATCTACCATGCCGGAGCGGGCGATATGGATTGTCCAATCGTCGCAACCCATTTTGGATGACGAGGGAAACGTACGCGCATGCGTCGTGGTGACGCGAGACATTACCGAGCACAAAGAACTGGTATGCGAACTCGATGAAGTCGTTGCCGCGACGGTCGAGGAAAAGCGGTTGCTCATCGAAAAGCTCGAAGCTGGGGTGAAAGAGCTGTCGACACCGATTATCGAAGTCTGGGAAAACGTATTGGCACTTCCGGTCATTGGTAGCGTCGACGAACGGCGGGGCGCTGAAATGACTTCGCGTTTACTCGACGAAGTTGTTAGACGTGGCGTTCAATGGGTGATCGTCGACTGGACGGGCGTCGAGACGATGGATGGCCAGAGTGCTCAGCATCTACTGGATTTGGTCCGCTGTGTCGAACTTGTAGGGGCGGAGTGTATTCTCACGGGAATTCGTCCGGCCGTGGCCACCGCGCTGCTCGATTTAGACGTACGATTCGAACACATGCGGCTTTTGCGCAATGTCAAATTCGGACTTCGGTATTGTTTGGAGCGTGCGCAGTCAAAAGCGGCAAAACCGAAAGGTCACACCAAAGTCGTTCGTTCTTCGTCGTCTTCGACCCATTGAACGACGCGTTCCAGGGGTTTTCTTCCTGGCGAAGGAGGTACGGCGCCGTCTGGCCAGCCAAGGGCAATGGCACCAACCATTTGAAATGGTGCACGAATTCCAAGCAAGCTTTCAATGTCCGGTTTTGCAATCATGGGGCCGGCCATCCAACATGCCCCGAGTCCTTCAGCGTGTGCTTGTAGCAAAAGCGCCATGACGGCGGCGCACGTCGAGCACAATTCGGCTTGCATGTTGCGCGCTGTATGCCACAACGATGGGTCGCCTCCGCCGGAAGCAATGAACTCAGCAATGAGATCCGGGTAATCGCGCCACTGCGGAATCACGATCGCCGCGGCGTTATCAAGAGGCTCGTGAAAAAAATCACCGTAATTGGCAAAATCATCGGCGTGGTGACCACGTTCGATGATCGTCTTGATTTCTGCCGCCCTTGTTCGCACCGCGCTCGCCATCTGCTTGCGCACACTTTGTTTCGTGATGACCGCAAAACGCCACGGTTGTCGATTGGTGTTCGAAGGCGCCGTCACTGCGGCGTGCATGAGTCGACCGAGGATGTCTTTAGAAATTGGTTTGTCCTCAAATACACGCCGCGATCTCCGTGTTTCGAGCCATTCGAGCATTTCGGGTCCCGTTGTGGTTTTCAGCGCGCTCATTCCAGCTTGAATCCTCCGTCGACGCTCCACACCTGTCCAGTTACGTAACTCGCTTCGTCCGACACGAGAAATCCCACAACCGCTGCGACTTCTGCCGGGCGGCCAATTCGTTTCAGCGAAATGCGGCGCAAGAGTTCGTCCGGTGCAACGGCTCGTAATTCGGCCGTCATGTCCGTGTCGATAATGCCTGGAGAAACAGCGTTGACACGAATACCACGTGGCGCCAGCTCTGCCGCCAATGCTTTCGAGAGCGATTCGATCGCTCCCTTGGACGCCGCATAAAGCGCCTGACCGCGCCCTGGGCGAGTCGCCGCGACACTCGAAACGTTGACGATGACACCTTTGCGTCGCGAAATGAAGCGTCGCGAGGCTTCTCGGCAGCAGTGAACTACCCCTTGCACGTTCGTACGAAACAATTGCTCATAATCTTCCGTCGTTGCCGTCGCAAAGAGGCCGTCGCGCGTGATACCGGCATTACATACGAGTGCGTCGAGAGGTCCGAGTTCGTGATCGACACGTTCGAACAGCATTGCGACTTCTTTTTCATCGGTCACGTCAACGTGAAAAAGACTCGAACGGCCGCCCAAGGATTCGATGGCGGAAACTGTTTGTCGAGCAGCATCATCGTTTTGACGATAAACGACTGCAATCGTAAATCCGCGCCGAGCAAGGTTTTCTGCGATGGCTCGACCAATGCCACGCGACGCGCCGGTCACGATGGCTACGCGCGAAGGTTTATCGGCGGTGTTCAAGGTAGCTCCACGCGTACGGCGCCCACGAGTCCCGGCATGCCACAAGAAAGGGCGACCGCGGACCGCGTAGCGGTCGATTCCATTTTCACGAGGGGCCGTAGTGGTCCCAGTGACGGTTTAGATAAACCAGCAATGGGCGCAAGCCTCCGATTCGATAGAAAGTGAGCGAGCAAAATGGTTTGCACGAGGGCCGTGGCGGCCCCCATTTGACCCAAACTTGCCGTGGTTGACACGAGCGTGGTGTCTCCGCCGAGAATGTTGGCGATGACCGAACGTTCGGCATCGTCGCGTTCGCGGTGTGCAAGTCCGGCTCCGTCGACGAGCGTATCGCCCGAGGCAACCGTCGAAAGGGCCTGGGCGAATGTGTTCGGTTCGGCAAACCCAGCGTTTCCGTCGGCAGTCATCGTTGCGGAAACCAGGGCAATGGTTCTTCCTTCGGCATTGGCGGGTTTTTCTAGCACGAGGGCCGCCGCTGCTTCGCTCGGGATAAACCCTGCGGCATTATCACCATAAGGCGCGCCAATGGCGGACACTGAAGATTCCTTCGTGGCGGCGCCGGACATTCCCAAGGACAGAATGGTTTCTGGTTCGACGAGAGAATCATAGGCGAAAACGATTGCGGCATCGACGCTTCCCGCTTCGAGTGCTGCGGCAGCGGCGTGGATGGCTTGTGCTCCAGCATTCGAGCCAGCGGTCGTCGTACCGTCACCTGTGGCTCCGAGGATGATCGAAAGCAAGGCGTGGGCGTTGTTCGACAAATGAAAGAGCATCCAAAAAGGGTGCAACCCGGAAAAACCTTTGGCCCACGAGTCGTGTGCTTGTACCGAACCGTCTTGGTGTTCGAGTACGGGCATGAGGTCGTCCCAATGCGCGCGAAGGCCACCATAACCACAAAACAACCCGAGGCGCGGGCCGCGTACCGACGTCTTGGATTGGGCAAAGGCTTGCGCGCCGACTTCAATACCGAACAGTCCCATGCGTTTGACGAATTTTCGATGTTTCGTCGGTTTGGGGTCTGTCTGAATTGTCGAAGCAAGCTGGCACGGATACGTGTGGGTATCAAAACGTGCATTCGGGGTGGCAATGCGATCGCCAATCAGCATGCGTTGCGTGATGGATTCGACGTCGTCCCCGAAAGGAGTACGGAGAGAAAAACCCGTGACGGCCATCGGCGTGAGCCGTCCCGTCATTCGACTCTCCCGAGTACGACGCTGACATTTTGTCCGCCAAACCCAAATGAATTCGAAAGAATGTAATCGACACGCGCGATGCGTGGCGTTCGACCGATGATGTCGATTGGGCATTCGGGGTCGGGTTCCTCGAAATGCGCAGTTCCTGGAAGAACATCATGAGTCAATGGCAAAAGGCATGCGGCGAGTTCGATGGCGCCAGCTGCGGCCATGAGATGTCCGACAGCGCCTTTGATGGAACTGACGGGAACATCGCCAAACAATCCTCGAATGGCTTTCGCTTCGGCCGCGTCGTTCAGTGGCGTGCCCGTACCGTGTGCATTGATATAACCAATGTCAGAAGGTTGGAGTTTGGCACGACGGACCGCTCGTTCCATGGCCGCTCGGGCTCGTGACCCGTCAGGCCGCGGTGCTGTGGCGCGATACGCGTCTTGCGTCGAGGCCCAACCCAGAATGCGCGCCAATGGAGAAGCGCCTCGCGCACGAGCTCGAGATTCCTCTTCGACGACGAAAATGGCCGCTCCTTCGCCGATCACGAGACCGTCGCGACGTCGATCGAAAGGGCGACAAGCGGATGCTTCGGCGCGTGGGGATGGTGCGGAAAGGCGAGACATTCCGCCTACACCGAGGGGATTGACCATCGAGTCCGACGCGCCACACAACACGACATCGGCTTGGCCGCGTTCGATCATCGAGGCCGCGTGCGCCACGGCCATGCCGCCTGCTGCACATGCAGAGACGTGTACGACAGTGCGGCCGGACAAACGCAATACGCTGCGGATTTTTTGTGCGCACAAGTCCACGCGCGAACGAAAGCGAACGCCGTCGTCACCAGCTCTTTCGCCAGCACCGATATGCATCCGCCCGTCGTGGTATTCGGTGGCGAGATCATCGAGAAATGCTTGTTCGAGGCCTAGGCCAAGAGAAAGCGCGGCGCGTCGTTCTTCCGCCGTGCAGCTCGCATGTTGAAACGCTTCGGTCGCGGCAATGAGTCCAAAACTAACCTTTCGATCTCGTAACAATCCCGAACGTTCCCAGCGATCGGCTTCACCCGAACGGAGGAAAACATCAAGATGTGCCGTGATGAAACCAGCGTTCGTCTGGACAACCGGCACCTCGCCAGCAACGCGCGTGGGAAATGTTTCGGCGTCGAAGTTACGGATGGGACCTATCGCGCTACGTCCAGCAAGCAGTCCTTTTTCGAGCGCCCCGTATCCAACTCCAAATGCGGAAACAGCTCCAACACCGGTGATGACTGCACGTCGTTGACTCATCGCGTACCTCCACGCGTGAGCACGACCGCTCCAAGATCGCCGTCGGGCCCAGCGGAAAGCACCAGCGCCCGATTGCCGCCCGTTTCGACGAGCATTCCGAGTGCGGCAATCCACGCGACCGCCGGCGTTGCTGCGAGCGCTTCTCCCAAAATGTTTGTCAGGTCAATCGATTGTTTGATGGCCAAAGCTTCCGGCAATTCCTTCATCACTTCACGGGCCGGCGAGCCCCATGGCGCGAGGACCAGTAAGTCGCAGGAACGCTCGGCGAGAGCATCCGCCGATGCGAGGACCATCGCGTCACGTAAGACACCCGCTCGAGGGACGAGCCCGTCGCGAGGTCGTTCCACCGGACAAACCCAGATCGATTCCACGCGACCTAGAGGCAGTTCTGCTTCGCGAGCCAGGGCAATGGCTGCGGCGCCGTCGGCAGGCACGAGACCGTCACGCAAGAAGCCTTCCCGTTCGAGTTCGGCGAGCGTGACCGGATGCGTCGCCGTGTCGGCTCCACCCACGATGGCTCGTTCGCAGTCACCTTCGAGCAGTGCCAGACACGCTTCTTCGAGCGCGGTGACCGTACCCAAACCACGCGAGAAGAAAGCCGCGTTAGGTCCCGCCAAACCCTCGAGGATCGCGCCGTGGCAGAGGGTGAAATTGTTCATGATCTGGAAGGCGAAAAGCGGATTGGAAGCGTCGAGTCCTTCCTTGCCGCAACGAGCGAGAGAGAATTTTTTCGCATCGTCGAGGCTCGCGCCAACGAGTCTCGCGACGTCGTCCATTTCAGCCCCCGATGCACCCACGCCGAAATAAGCACCAACTTCCTCGCGATGATCGGACCATCGCGCACTTGCCACGGCGTCACGCATGACGATTGCGGCCATCCACGCTGCGCGGGACATGAGTTTGTGTTGGCGAATGTCTTCCGGACGCGACGGATGAGGCACTTCCACTGGGCCGAGAGCGGGTATCTCACCACGCACGATACGCCGCCCAAGCTCGATACCCATCATGCCGACATGGGTAAGAGACGATACGGCCACGACAAACACGTCGGATGTTAGTTGCACCTAGTCACCACAAGGCTCGCATTCGCTCCACCGAATGCGAGGGCGTTGACGAGCGCCGCACTCACATCTTTACGAATCGCCCGGCCGAGGATGTGGGGCAATGAGAAGGCACGATCCGGCTCTACGAGCCCTGCTGTCGGGAGGCAAATTCCCGACGAAACAGCTTCGTAACCGCATACGAAACCGATGGCTCCTGCGCCAGCAATCCAATGTCCGAGTGCACCCTTGACAGCTCCTACGTGCGCGTGTTCAAGGGCCGGTCCGAGGACCCGTCCAATAGCTGCAGCTTCCACGGCGTCGTTGAGTGGTGTGCTCGTGCCATGCGCTTGGACGTAGTCGACGCGGTCGCGATGCGCGTCTTCGAGTGCGCCGCGCATCGCGCGTGTCGCTCCATCGCCGGTTGGATCGGGAGCTGTGAGGTGAAACGCGTCGAGCGTTCGAGCTACGCCGGCAATCTCGACACGCGCATCACCGCGTTCGGCGCTCAGAACGACCATCGCCGCGCCTTCGCCCACGACAAACCCATCCCGATGCACATCGAAAGGACAGGAAATACCGCGCGAACTGAGCGCGCCGAGAATGCCAAATCCTACGAGCATGAACGGATCGACGTCGGCTCCGACGCCGCCTGCAAGCGCTACGTCGCACACGCCCAGACGAATCGCGCGTGTCGCTTCGATGATCGCAGCAGCACCGGATGCGCAAGCGAGCGAGATCGTTTCCACGGGACCCGCCGCGCCGATCGCTCTGGCGAGTGTTGACGCAACCGCGGCTGGAGACACGGTCGCACTATGGATTTGCCCTGCGAGATGCCGCGCATCTTGGCCGAATCGAGCATGATCAAAACGTGGTCCGCCACCGGCGGCGCGCGACAAGGCAAAGATCGTTTCGTAGGTAGCGCGGCCGCTTTCCGCACCGATGAAGACACCTAAACGTGTCGATGGTGCAGACACGTTAGCGTTTGTCCACGCTTCATCCGCTGCGCAACGAGCGAGAGCCAGGCGGCGATCTTGGGTTTCGTCAAGAGGCCAAGGTATGCAGGCAGCAACGCGCGACGGGTATCCTTTGACGTCAAACGAAGTGATTGGAGCTACGGCGGTCGTGCCCAACTCCAGTGCTTGACGCGTCTCGGGCCAGGTTCGTCCGAGAGGACTCACGACACCGACGCCGCGAACGAAAACGCTACGCATCAAGGTTCCGCCGTCGAGCCGGAGAGCCAGATGTCCAGGTATTCTTTGCGTCGTGCGATGAGTACGGGATGGGTGACGCGAGCCAGGGCAAACCCCAATTCTGCCGTCGCGACGACGATGCCGTCCACGCTAGCCGTGCCTTTGACTTGCCCACCATCTTCACGAGCGACGAGCATGTCCGCGACAAGCTCGATTTTGTCCCCGGGACGAACGACTCGACGAAACCGAGCACGGTCGACCATCGTGAGGAGGGCGTGCATGTCTGTTTGTCCTTCCAGACGTCGTGCTGCTTCGAGAAGAACGCCGCAAAGTTGGGCAAGCGATTCGATGATGAGTGCGCCGGGCATGATGGGATGCCCCGGAAAGTGGTCGGCGAAAATATCGTCTGACAACGAAACGCACTTGATGCCCGCCGCAAAATTCGGTGGTTCGAGACGAGTGATTCGATCGAGCAGAACGTAACGCACGCGTAACGGCGAGGATAACAGATTGCATCTCGCGCGAATTGACGACCGACCTGCATTCAGAGGAAGATGCCGAGTCGCCCAAGGAGTACGCCAGATGGATTGCGTTAGCTGTATCACGCCGATTCGACAGGACCGACCGCACACGTTTTTCCACCATGAACGCGCTGCGTGTCCATCGTGTAGTGCGCAGCATGAGGGGCGAGTCGTGTTGCGCGACGACAAACCGGTGCGGCTTTTGTTGTGTCCGACGTGCGGTCCGTCCGAAGAAACGCTGGAAGGAACGGCGCAAAGTTATACGGCGAAATTTTTGGCGCGTGGCGAAATTCCCGAAGGTTTCGATGGCGAAGTGGAATTCAAAGAAACGACGTCGACGTGCCCAACGTGTTTGAAGCTTTTGCCGGCGAAAGTAATGATTCGCGCCGGTCGCGTGTATTTTAAGAAAAACTGCGAAGAGTGTGGTCCTTCCGAGGCGCTCGTTTCCGAAGACGCAAAGTATTACGTACGCGCGTATGCATTTGCCCGAGCGGGCACCGAGCCGCTCGTCTTTGCAACCAAAGTGGAGCACGGATGTCCGACGGATTGCGGGACGTGTAATGACCACGAGCAGCATACATGTTTGCCGATCATCGAAGTGACCGATCATTGCAACTTGGAATGCCCGATATGCATCGTGGACAATCAATACTCGAATCATATCGACCTCGATGTGTTCGGGAAAATGATTGACACGCTCGTGCGTAATGAAGGGCAATGTGAATCGGTGGCATTGTCTGGGGGCGAGCCGACGAGTCACCCGAAGATTTTGGATTTGGTGCGTATTGCGAGCAGGCCGGAAATTGGCCGCGTCGTGGTGATTACGAACGGTATTCGTTTGGGCAAGGACCGCGAATTCGCTCGTGCGCTGAAAGAAAGTGGCGCATACGTAGGGTTGCAACTCGACGGTTTTACCGCGGATACACACGAAAAAATCCGCGGTCGGGATTTGGTCAAAGAAAAAGAAGCCGCTCTGAAGGCACTCAAGGAACTTCAGATTCCGACACAAATCATTTTTGTGGCGACGCGGGGCGCGAACGAGCACCAAATTGGACAGGTTGTCGAACTGTTCTTGTCGGAAGATCACTTCTTGTCGCTCAACTTCCAGCCAGCCGCCTTCACGGGGCAAGGAGGAGGCAAGTTCGAGCATGATCCGATGGACCGATTGACGATTCCGGGGGTCATTCAGCGGGTGGAAGAGCAGATGCAGGGCAAACTGCGGAAGAGCGACTTTTTTCCGCTGCCTTGTTCGCATCCGCAATGTGTATCCTTGACGTACCTGTTGCGTCTCGAAGATGGGACGTTCTTGCCATTTTCACGTTTCGTCGACTTTACGAAACACGGCACGCTTTTGCGTTCGAGCGCGACGCTTCCGGCGACGCCCGAGATGGAAAAGACGCTGCAAGACGTAATGTACGAAGTGTATGCGCATCAAGACGAGATCGAACGAGGTCCGGAGATCATGGCGGCTTTGAAACGGACGATTCGCACCATGTTTCCCGATAGGCCGCTCACGGCGAAAGAAAGTTTGCTCATTGGTGAGCAGCAAGCGAAATCGATTTTCCTCCACCATTACATGGATCGGCACGATTTCGATTTGGAGCGCTTACGCAAGTGTTGTCACCATTATCCGCAAACCGATGGGCGCATCATGCCCGCGTGCGGATTTAATATGTTTCACCGCGGAGCGGCGAAGGGTACGGGAACGACGACTCCGACGTGGGGCCAAAAACCCTGGGCCAAAGAAAATGGTACGACGCGTTTGTCGATCGTGAACTCATGAAGCTTTGCGAAGGACATATCGCGTTTGTGACCGGAGGTTCCAAGGGACTCGGGCGGGCCATTGCTGTCACGCTCGCTCGGGAAGGTGCCCATGTAGGATTCAATTGGACGAAATCGGAAAAAGAAGCCGCGGAAACCCTGGCCGAAATCCAGGCGCATGGCGTGCAGGGTTTTTCCTTTCGAACGAGCGTTCTCGACAAACTGGGGCTCGAAGATGTCGTGCGCTCGATTGAAAAAGACATCGGCACGATCGACATTTTGGTGAACAATGCAGGGGTGAGTGACGTTGTGCCCTTGGCGTTGATGGAGGAAGAAGACTGGGACCGGGTCCTCGATACAAACGTCAAAGGGACATTTTTGGCGACCCGCGCCGTGCTTCGCGGAATGGTGCGGCTGAAACGCGGGCGTATTTTGAATATCGGATCGCTCGCCGGTGTGAAAATGATGCAGGCGCCAGTGCATTATTCGACTGCCAAAGCGGCCATCAAAGGTTTTACTGAATCGCTGGCCAAAGAAATCGGCCGTTATGGCATTACGGTCAACAACTTGGCTCCCGGAGTGCTCGAAGGTGGCGTGAGCGTGAATCTGCCCAAAGGAAGGCTCGACGAATACATTCGTCATACGGCGCTGGGACGATTGGGAACGTTTCAAGAAGTGGCTGAAGTCGCAGCATTTTTGGTTTCGGATCGAAGCTCGTACGTGAATGGAGCGACGATTCTCGTCGACGGCGCAGTATAATCCCGTGACCTGCGTGAAACCATTCCATGTGGGGGTTTTGTGCGCTTTGGTCGTATTCATTGGAGGACTCGTTTTCGCGAGGCTTCGGGCGCCAGGGAATGTTCCGCGTAACTCGTCCGTGCTCGTGCTGAGCGCGTTTGTGCCGAGTCTCCATATTTCTGCAAAACCCGTTGATTCAAGCACACCGGTGGAAGTGGCCAGCGCTTTTTCAAATGCGGAGCCTGTACCAGAAAAACTTATACCGTGCGTACCCGAGCCATTGCTTGAATCAATTCATCGTGACATTCCTGAGTTGGATCAAGAACTATTTCTTCTTTTGCAGGAACATCCGGAAACGCTTGGTTCAGCCTCGATAGGGACAGCTACGCGGGGGAGTTTGTTTGGCGGTGTCGAACTGAAGGAATCGGAAGGAATCAAGCACGAGGGCGGGTACGCGTGGGGAACGGAAATGGTGATTCGGTCCATTGAGCGTGCGGTGCGGGAGGTGCGGAGGTGTTTTCCGGATACGCCAAGGCTTCGCGTCGGGGACATTTCGCGAGACAAGGGCGGGTGGTTACGGCCGCATCGTAGCCATCAATCAGGAATCGATGTAGATTTGGGGTACTATTATCGAATTGCGGCGGGTTGGTACGAAAAAGCGACTGCGAACAATCTCGACCTTGCACGTACATGGGCGCTCGTCCGTGCAATCCTGGCGGGAGGGAATGTCGATACGATTTTTATGGATTTGACGGTGCAGCGTAGCGTCAAGGCGTATGTGGCGACATTGCCGAAGGAAGAGCAACCCAAGGAGGAATGGTTTCAGAGTACTTTGAAAAAGGACGCGGCCATTCGGCATGCTTGGGGGCATCTGACACATTTTCACGTTCGATTTCGCGATCCGGATGCTGTGGCTCTAGGTGTGCGAATCAAAAACATGGTGCCGAAGTTGCGGAAAGGAAAACCCAAGAAGCGCTAGCTCGTCATTGTAGCGTTTCACTGCGTAACGTGAGGTTGCACATCGCGCCGGTTGGTATACAGGAACCGGGGTTTGGCGGGTCTGCAGCGCAGCAATTGCTGCTCAGGCAATCTTTGTAAATCAGGCAGGCTTGGCCGAGTACGCATTTCATGCACACCCCGCCGCAATCGACGTCCGTTTCATTGCCATTTGTAACTTTATCGTCGCATGCAGGCTCTTGGCAAACGTTGGTCAAGCAAACCTTGCTCGTGCAATCGAGACCAGCATTGCAGGGCAAACCCGCTGCGCAGGGCAAACAGTCCGGGCCTCCGCAATCGGCGTAGGTTTCCTGGCCATTCTGCACGCCATCTGTGCACGTCGGAGCAGCACATACTCCGGTTTCACAAACTTGACTCTTGCAATCGGGATTGCTGACGCAAACACTTCCCGGTGCGCATGCCGCGCATTGGGGTCCGCCGCAATCTATGTCCGTTTCGAGGCCATTCTTGACCATATCGGAGCATTCTGGTGTGGCGCAAGCATTTTTGTAACAAATGCCGCTCATACATTGCGAGCTGTCGAGGCATTCGACGCAAAATCCGAATCCATCGCAAAACTGCGCCCCATTGCAGCTTGTTCCCGCAGCAAGAAATCCATGTTGGGTTTCGGCTCCAACGCATGCATCGAGGGTGCAAGGGTTTCCGTCATCGATGGGGTCGGCAAGATCTGACACATTGACGACGTATCCTTTGCCATCGCACGCATTGGTTTGGCAATCTCCGAGCTCTTGAATGGCAACAGTAGTGCCCATAGCCGCAAACATGACGCTGCATGTTCCGTCGACGCAGGCAAACGATTGGCACTCGCTGCTCGCACCGCAGTCGTTTTCGGCGCTGCACGGCATTCCACTGGAACCCGATGAACTCGAAGTACTCGAGCCACCTGAGCCGCTGGTGCCGTATTGACGATCTTCAGGGCTGCAAGCGGAGAAAATGCCGATGGGCACCAGGAGAATGGATAGGGAGACAACGAGGTTTGGGAAAAGGCGTAGGGTAGTCATCGCGCGATTCTACTTCATCAGTGCTCGTCGAGGTACCTTTGTGTTTGTCGGATGATCGCATCAAGTACAACGACGGCGAGACACCAGCAGATCCGCGTGCTATAGGGCGCCTCCCATGAGTATATCGTTCGATCCCAACGCGCCGGCGCCTGCAGATTCTGGCATCTACGGTTTGCCGCATTGCGAATCTGATGCGAGCGTGGTGCTCGTGCCTGTGCCTTGGGAAGTGACGACGTCGTATGGTGGAGGTACGGCGCAAGGTCCTGCCGCAATTCTCGCCGCGAGCCGTCAGGTCGATTTATACGATCTTGATGTGGAAAAACCCTATCTTCCAGGGATTTTTATGCTACCCGAGGACAAACGGGTCGTCGCCTGGAATGAAGAAGGACGACGATTGGCGCGGACGATCATCGATGCCGGCGGCGTTGTGGATTCGCCAGAAACTGCAGCAGCTCTTGCCCGTGTGAATGAACTCAGCGAAAAACTCAATGCGTTCATCTTTGCCGAGACTGAACGCTTGGTTTGCGCGGGGAAAATCGTCGGGATTGTCGGAGGGGACCATTCCGTGCCCTTCGGAGCGATTGATGCGTTGGCCCGAAAGAGTCCAACCGGAATTGGCGTTTTGCATTTCGACGCGCATTCGGACACGCGCCAAGCGTACGAAGGTTTTACGGGTTCGCATGCGTCGATTATGCACAATGTGCTCGAGCGGGTTCCGGGCGTAAAAAAGATGGTGCAAGTGGGCATTCGTGACGTTTGCGAAGAAGAAATCGTTTACATCGAAGGGCAGGGCGATCGGCTAAGCGTGTTTTTCGACAGAACCTTGTCGCGACGCAAGATGATGGGTGAATCCTTTGCTGCGATGACTCGAGATATCGTAGCTGCATTGCCCAATGAAGTGTGGGTTTCTTTTGACATTGACGGCCTCGATCCTCGATTTTGCCCACATACGGGAACGCCCGTGCCGGGCGGAATCGATTTCGCCGAAGCGGTTTTCGTCATGGGTGAAGTCGTTCGAACCGGAAAAACGATCGTTGGTTTTGATTTGAATGAAGTGGCGCCTGGACCCGATGGCGACGAATGGGACGGTAACGTCGGCGCGCGATTGCTTTACAAATTGATCGGGTTTACGCTTGCCAGTCAAGGCAAAGCAAAACTACGTTGACGGCTGCGTCATCGATTGGCGCAAAATGCCGTCGAGTTCTTCATCCGTAAGGTCAATGGGATTGTGACGCATGCTTCCCGCACGTGATCCCGCAATGATCTCCGCAAGATCCGTTTGCACGACGCCATAAGCAGCAAGTGACGGTACGCCAAGGTCACAACGCAGTCGTTCGAGCGACAACGCAGCATTCTCCGGAGTTCGCTCCGATTCACATTCTGGGAGAATTATGCGTGCGATGTGGTGGGCTCGCGTGAGGGCTGGACTGTTCGGAGCACGCGTGCGAAGTGCATACACATTCGCCGCAAACGTGGCCGATAACAAACAACCGCAACCGGCTCCATGGGGCACCGAGCAAAGGCCTCCAAGCGGCGCAACAAGGCCGTGGACAGCGCCAAGTCCCGCATTGGCCAGCGCTATGCCACCCCAAAGCGCAGCCAATGCCATTGAATCAGCGGATTCGGTATTGGTACGGTGTTCTGCCAATGCCACGAGCGCGTGGTACGCCATGGAAATGCCCGGAACGACGAGGGCGTCAGTCATAGGCTGGGCGCCCTTGGAAAGATATGCTTCAATGAGATGCGTGAGGGCATCAAGGCCCGAGGACGCCGCGACTGGACGCGGTGCGGATGCAATGAGCGCCGGGTCGACAATGGCGACGCAAGGAACCATCATGTCGCTACGAATGCTGCGTTTTACGCGGAGCTCGGGCACGCGCAATACGGCGTTTTTCGTGACTTCCGAACCACTTCCCGCCGTTGTGGGCACAGCAATCAGTGGCAAGGGCGGTTTGTCGATGGTGCGACCTTTACCAACGGCTTCAATATAATCGAGCGCATTGCCGTCATTGGTGGCGAGCGCGGCAGCGGCTTTGGCGGCATCGATGACACTGCCGCCACCCACCGCGAGAACGACGTCGCACGCGCTTTCGCGGGCGATACGAGCACATGCATCCGCGATTGCGAGGTCCGGTTCTCCGTCGACGATGCAATGGATCGAAGCGACGCCATTGCGTTGGAAAGCCGCCTCGATGGTTTGCAGTTGCCCCGAGCTGGAGAGAGAATGCTTGCCCGTTACAAGCAAACAACGTCGGCCATATCGAGCGACGATGGCGGGAGCTTGGGCCAGCGAGCCTGTGCCAAACAGGATTTCGGGGGCGCTACGGAACGAGAATTTCACGAGGGAATCAGCCCCAGGGATCTGGGAAGAGATTGCTGTATTTTTCGCCGACGCGCGGCGTGGCCATCATCGGAGCGACTTTTTCTCGCCAAGCGAGGTAATGAGTCGTTTGTTGATGGGTGCGGAAATCGGCTTCCTCGTGATAGACCTCGTACAAGAAAAACCGGCACGAATCGTCTGCGCCACGCAGGACGTCAAATCGGACGTTACCTGATTCTTTACGGGTACCCTCGTGGTTCGCTTTTGTAACTTCGATGAATTCGTCCACGCATTGGGGCAGGACTTGGATGCGGACGCAGACGACGTACATGATGTGTCCCTTTCATCCAACCAGGACGAGAGCAACGGAGAGGTTGGTGTGGACGTTGCCGATTTCTGGCACATGGCCTTGTTCGCCAAACGTGCAGAAGCCGAGGAGAGGCACGTCGGGAAGGCGCCCGGCAAGTCGCGACAACACTTCGTCGATACGATTTCCCAGGGCACCCGCGCAACCGGCGCAATAAATCAAGAATGCGCCGCGCGTTTCTTGGACGGTGAGTTTGGAGGCTTCCAAGCAACGATCCACGAGCCGATCGACGATACCGACGAGGCTATCGCCCGTGCCGGACATGAGACAAACGGTGGCGCCTTCCGGAGCTTCGGCAAACAAGTCGATATTGCCTTCGGGATGGGCGTGGGCCGGATGGAGCAAAAGGTGAAATGGTTTTCCGTCGTTGCCACTGCGGGAAATACCAAAGGGACTGAGGGCGGTTTGCATGAGCAAATTGCCGCCTTCGCGCACTTGATCGGCAATGGCATCGCCGATCCAGGAATGCAATACTTCCGTTGCTGGCCGACCATCGAGCGACTTGACCGTACGACCATTCGATGCCGTGACGCGCGCTTGGTTGGCGGTTGGTTCGTAAGGACCTTCGATTGCCGCGCCGATGCGAATTTCGTCGCCGAAGATGGCCGCGAGCGTCACGCCTTCGCGTTTGACGTCGTCATTCGTAAAGATGCTCCATCCCCCTTGAATGGCATGGTCTGCGGCACTTCCTCCGAATACGGGCACACGGGGCAAGACTTCATTGATTCCTTCGAGGACTTGTTCTTCATTTCCAGGCGTGGCGGCAATGAAGATCAACCGAGGGTTTTTCCCTTTGGGACCATTGGAAATGATGTCCAACGCGGCTTTGCGGCCCGCAGCTTTGGCGCCATCCGCAAAATCGGAGCTTCCCGTCGAAAATGACGTTTCGTTGCTCGCCGCGAAAAGCAGGACGCCAATGCTACCATTCGAGCCCATGACGACGCCGGAGCGGCCAAGGACTCCCAACGACGTCGTCGCACCGTGAATGGGTACGCCGGGCAATTCGGCGCGAACGGCTTCACGGACGCGGGTCGCGTCGTGGTCCATCGTCGCCGCAAGAATGCACAATTTCGGAGCAGTTCCCGAAAGCCCTTGTTTGGCGATGGTTACGGCTTCTTGCACGCCTTGCACTGTATCTTCTGCGGGACTGTATCCGGCACTCGTAACAAAAAAACTCACGGTTCCTCCCTTTTCTACGTTTTACTTTGTGGTCATGAATGATGGCACTTGTGAAAAAACATCGGCCATATCGGTAGGAGAAAGCAAATTTCGCAATGTTCTGATGAATTTCGACATCGTTGCTGGGTCATCGATCGAAGTCGAGTTGTAGCTGCGCAAATTGATGCCTGAGGCGAGAATGATGCGGGAGATGAAGAATGCCCCGTGCTTCTTTTCGAGCATTCTTGTAATTTCGCAAATGCCACCTTTGTTGCTTCCGTGAGATATGGCGCTTGCCGACCCCACCGTCGCTGGAATCGTTGGGCGCGATGTTGAATTCAGCGATGCGGCAAGCGCTGAAGATCGTTGGGAAACCGGGCCCCTGTCGAAACGCGAGAACATCGGGGCGATATCGTCGCCGCTGCTTGTCAAAGCCTTGAAAGCACCTTGTCGATGCGGATCCGTAGATGGATTCGATTCGGGATCCAACGATAACTTCGCGCCGGGCGCTCGGTCGCCAAAAGGTGGCCGGAATGTTGACACCGCTCCATCATTCCATGACCAGCCGTAAGTGTCTACGACAAAAAGTTCTATGCTCTCCGGGTCTTACGGGGGGTCAATTCAACTCGTGGGTGTTGTCCTTGATACCATTACCACCGGTTCCAGGTGCATTCGCGCCTACGCCACCGGAACCCAGGGTACCCGTTTGAATATCGACGCCCATGACATTTGGCGCAATCGTTCCTTTTTTATGGGCAATGCCAATGGAATGGCCTCCCAATCCGCCGCCACCTTGGCCACCTTGACCACCATTTCCGCCATTGCCTCCGTCGCAAGCATCGGAGGTTTTCGTGCCATTACCGCAATTGCTGCCGGCACCACGCATGCCACCATTGCCGCCCGCGCCGCCAATTTGACCATCACCACCGGCGCCGCCTGTGCCACCCGCTCCAACGGTGATCTTTGCGGACGAAAAACTCAATGTTCCGCCGAGATTAACGATGCCAATGCTGGAACCACCCGCATTTCCCCCGCCGCCGCCATTGCCTGGACAACCACCCGCACCACCACCGCCACCGCTAGCGCCATAATAGGTCATCTTTCCTTTGGCTCCTCCGCCTCCACCACCGCCCTGACCGACAATGCCTTTTCCACCGCCTAAACCGGCGCTTCCCGTATAACCAGTTGCTTCGATGGTTCCAGCATCTATCGCACCCGTTCCTGATGTCCCGTCGGCTCCACTATAGCCGTTTTTTCCATCTACGCAGGCCGATGAGTCTTGCCCAGGTCCACCCTGGCCCGAATTGGCATTGGCGGGCGATCCGTCGTCGCCAGGATCTCCTGTGGCAGCTTGTCCATTACCACCCTTGCCGCCCGCGCTTTCTGAGCAACGCGAATTGATTTTGCTGACGCCACCTTCGACGCCCATTGTGCCTCCTAAACAAGCAACCATGCCGGGATTACCCAGGACGTCTGGATCGGTTGCACTGTTTGGCCCAATATCGTCTGTTGGCGTTGCCCCAGCCGTGCCATCTTTCCCGTCGCCCGCTGTCAAATTCGCGCGTACGAAATTGACCGTGCCGTCGCCGACGATGACGGCAATCGACGAACCTCCTGCGATTTCGGCATTGGCAGCAATGACATTGACATCCTCAATGCTCGTTTTGCCACTACCCGAGATGCGCACGGACGATTGGAAGACAGCATCGGCAGCGGGCGCTCCTGGAGCAATGGTGCCACGTTGCGCCGCGTCGTATTTCCATTCATCCGCCGTGCAATCGAATCCACCAAATACCGATACCCCGGCCGGAATGTCCACTCGCTCTGCCACACTCCCGCACAAATACACGCGCGCCTTTTTCACCTTTGCCGCATTGATCGCTGCACCCAGCGTTGCGAACGGATCGGTTTCTCCGCCGGTATTCGAATCGTTGGCTTTGGATCCTCCAACGAAATATGCGCAATCAGTACGAATCACTTCGCCATTTTTACTGGGCGAATCCGCACATTCCGGTGAGGGACCGATGACTCCGCTGCTGCCGCTGCTGCCACTCGCACTGGGACACGTCTCATAATTTAATTCGCAATTTTCCGCATCGGTCGAACACCCGACGAGTTGTCCAAAACTCGCGGTTACCAAAATTCCGACGAACGCCAACGTTTTTTGCAAATTGCGCATGGGTAATCTCCTGGTTGGCAAGCACGAAAAGCCTCGTGTTCAAGTTATCCGAAGTGCTCTGCGACCGTCCGAAGAGCCGCCGATAAGTGATTTAGAGCGTGTTGAGCAGGTGTTGCGCACGCTGTGATGCTTGGCAGGACGACGGAAGCGTCATCGTACGCTGAGTAAATCCGACCGACGCATCGCAACGCGCAGCAGCCTGTTCAACACACTCTTAGAACCGACCCGATAAGGATACGCCGGCCAATGTCGGAGCGACAATGGGATTCACGTCAAAACCCATCGAGCTGGTTCTTTTTTTGCTCGTCACCGCGTACACGACCGTTACTCCGCCCAACAAGACCCCAGTGACGAACATTCCAGTCCCGATGTTAAAATACGTATCGTGACCTTGCAGCGTCGACTTCAAGGACGTGCAGGTGGCGATCGTATTCGCCTCTGTTCCTGGACAATCGCCAAGCTTTAGATTGGCCCGAATACCGTCAGCGTCCGTCGTTTTTCCGGAAGCTGCAGCCCAAAATCCAATGCCGGTTCCAATACTCACCGCCGCGAGACCCGCTCCCACCGCAATGATGACAATTCGCTTCGCATTGCCACTCGTTGCTCCACCACCAACCTTGGTGACGAGATGCAAATCGATGTCGTGCGTCGATCCTTTGGTCACGTCAATGGTGCGCAAAACGTCGTCGTGACCATCAATGCGTGCTTCAATGACGCGTTGACCAAGCTCGACGAACAAGCGTTTTTCCAGTGGCGCCTGCCCAACCAAGATTCCATCGACGTAAAGACGTGCACCCACGACGTTTGTCTTGATGCGTAATACGCCAACGTGTTGTCGAGCTTCTTCAATTCGTTTCCCAAGTGCCTCGCGCACTTCGGGTTTTCCCCCGGTCGGAAATTCATCGTACGCATAAGAAAGATGTTCGGCCGCGTCACGGAACTGGCCAAGTTGCATCTCGACGTCCCCAAGGTTCCCGGCAAGACTAAAACTCTTCCGTAGATTCCACGCCGATTGATACGCCGCTTCGGCTTCGGACCATTTCTGTTCGTCGTAGAGCTTGTTGCCCATGTCGTAGAGCTCTTTGACCCGAGCCGTGTCGTCAGCACGTGCCGCCGTGCTCATGGACATCGCTACGAATGCAGCTGCGCAGAACGCGAGTCGTCGCATGCTTGCTCTCTGATTCAATTGAATAGCCGTGGACGCGCTGTCGTTGTGGGTGCTGGTGCCGGTGCCGGCGTTGTGGGCTTGGGTGCTGGTGAAGTTCGTCGCGGTGTTGTACGCGGAGCCGTCGTTTTCGTCGAAGGTGCTGCCGCGCCTGCGTCGTCCGCCAATTCCAAACCGTTTGGCTCGACAACCTCGGGCTCAGTCGTGCTGTTGGACGTCGCTGTCGCTCCAGGTATTGTGATCGCGATCGGAGCACTCGACGACACCGTATCTGTAGGGCCACTCGAGCCGCTGCTACGAACCGCCAACGCGACCCCGCCACCAAGAAGCGCCGCAACGAGCACAACGCCGATCCAAACTCCAGGACCGACGCCCGAAGACGTCGGCGTACGGGGCGGAGGCATCGATGGAACACGCGCAGCTTGCGCGGGCGGAGCCATCGCTGCCGACGGCAACATCGACCGATCCAGGCCGGCGTTCTGCGACCAAGGACTCTCCCCTTGCGGTGGCGGTTGAGGTCGTGACGATTGTGCCGCGTCGGCAACTTCCGCCGTCGCAGGAGGCGGCGGTGGACGTATGCCCCCCGGCGGAATGTCCATCTTTACCGTCTGCATGTTTCGCGGATCCAGCTGCTGGACCTTCATGTCCGGCGAGATCCGCACTTTCGACATGTCGATCGTGTTCGTCCGTTGGTGCCGCTTCGGTATCTCGACAGGTGCAACGTACGCGCGCTTTTCCCGTTCACCGTGCGAAGCGACAACACCCGTGCGGACGCTCTCCGGCGCGTTGCTCGGCGGCTCCGCTGCACCGTCCGTTCCCCCGCTGGCTGGATTGCTGGGGTTGTGATTCTCCGCGCTCACGCCTCATCTCCCTCGCACGCCACGACACGCGCTCTGCAGGACCATCATGCCCCGAACTACGTCTTGCGCGCTAGTTATCCGTTGATGGATTCACAACCAGCATCGTCGCGCTGGCTGTCTTGGATGCGCCTTTCGTTCTGCATCGCACTAGCGCAACCCCATG
>JANORL010000517.1:0-10586 GCA_031415295.1 Polyangiaceae bacterium
CGCATCGTCGGCAAACGTCAACATGCCCATATAATAAAACAGCGACGCCAACTGGGGGCGGCCCAAATGAAACCGCGTTCCAAACTGTTCCACGAGTTCCGCCGTTATCGATTCATTCGTCAGGATCTCTTCGAGCAGCTCGCGCGTGTCGGAATCGTGCTCGCTGGTCGATTTGGCAATCTGGTAGAG
Source organism: Polyangiaceae bacterium (assembly GCA_031415295.1). Classification (GTDB taxonomy): domain Bacteria; phylum Myxococcota_A; class Polyangia; order Polyangiales; family Polyangiaceae; genus Polyangium. The sequence goes on from JANORL010000517.1 coordinate 190, forward strand.
GCGTCCGTAATCGGTGCGCACGTTCAAGTCGAGCATTTTTCGCGGATAGCGGCCTGTAGCCAGAATCTGGCTCATGAAGTACAAGACGAGCGTCGAATTGTACATTTTTTCGGATGCGCCCAGGGAAAACCGATACCCATCGTAATACTCTTCGAGCGTCTCGAGCAGCACAGCACGGTCCCCAAGCCGCGGGTCATGGGCCAGTGCGGGCTTCTCGCGCAAAAGAATGTCCACGGCGCGTTCGACATCGACGCGCGTGAACCCAGCCAGGGCATTAAAGTCATCCCACTGGGAAATGTGCGTGATGATGTTGAAGCCGCTCGACAAGTCGTCGAGCATAATAGGGGAGACGCCCGTGATGAACGTCCGTGCAATGGTGCTCGCGGCGGTGAACGCCTTGATGCTCGCATAAAAGCTCCGCACGAATCCAGTTGCCCTGACGAGTTCCTTGTACACATCGTCGTGGCCGTCCGACAAAAGTCGATTGCCAAAGTGATCGTATTCGTCAATGAGCAAATACACCTTCTGACCAGCTTCCCTGATGATCGTGAGCAGCCTGGTCATGAGCCCGGCCATGTCTTTGTCCGCCGAGTTGGTCGCAGCCTCGATCATGGCCAAATCTGGAATCAGCTTTCGATGCTGACGAATGAAAGCCCAGACAGCCGTCTTGACCTGCAAAGCAAAACTCGCGCGAATGTCGTCGATCGTGCCAGTCGTGTCGACGGGCGAAAAGTCGAGCGCTAGCACGAGGTCTTTGTGTCTGTTGGGTGTTGGATTCTGGTGAATCCATAAACCACCAAAGAGTTCGTCAAACTGATCCGCCCTCGTAATGTCGTAATAGTTCACCAGCGTGCTGAGCAGGGTGGACTTGCCAAACCGTCGTGGACGCAAGAAGATCAGGTGCTTCTCGTTCGTGTTCTCGATGTGCGGTAGAAACGGCGTCTTGTCGACGTAGAAGTAGTCCTCGCGGCGAATATCGGCGAAGTCGCAGTTGGCGTAGGGGATTTTCATGGCGTGGCGCGCTCGCAGGCCACCCTAGCACGACGCAACGACAAACGCGACGACGACACGCTGAACAAAGCTTTGCCGCCCTGACGTCGCTGGCTAGACCCTCGGGGGCATGGAACGACCTTCACCAACTGAAAACTTTCGCCTGTTGGGATATGGAACGACCTTCGCCAACACGAAGATCTCGGGCTTCGGGGGCATGGAACGACCTTCACCAACTGAAAACTTTCGCCTGTTGGGATATGGAACGACCTTCGCCAACACGAATGGTCCGACGACGTGTGAGCGTTTGAAAAAATGACGCCGCACGAACGGATGTCTGATCGGCAAAACCGGCCCAAAACGGTATCGAAGAAGGTTCGTGGCGCATCGTCGTCGGCGCCGAAGGGCACAAATGGGCCATCGAGCAAACCGAAACAGCAGCCTGATAAACTCCCGGGAAAACCTTTACCGCGCCGCTCGATCCGTGCCCGACCGAACCTCGTCAAGCGCGTGATCAACCCACGGTTGCTCCCAACCACCACTTCGACTACCATCGCCTCGCGAGCACGGCCGAGCGATGAAAATTCCCTACGCAAACTGCAACTTCGCCCAGATCCGCCGCGAAGGCTACTTCTACGTCGACAAGACGCCGTTTCTCCCGCTCTTGGAGAACGCCGGAGGTAACCACCTGATCTTCCTTCGCCCTCGAAGGTTTGGCAAGTCAACCCTTATCAGCACGCTCGAGAATTATTACGACATCGCTCTGGCAGACAAGTTCGACGAACTCTTCGGAGGGCTCTGGGTCCACGAACACCCAACGCCGGAGAAAAACAAGTACCTCGTGCTTACGCTCGACTTCTCGCCCGTTCGTGCGGATGGGACGCCCGAGGAGATTTGCAAGAGTTTCGCTACGCAGGTGCGGGAACCGATCCGGTCCTTCATTCATCGTTACGAGACGCTGATTCCCGCGCTGTCCGAGTTGAAAGAAGCGATCAAGTCACAAGCGGAAGATACCGCCGCCATCATGACGACTCTCTTGAGGACTGTCGGGGATGCGGGTCATCAGGTGTATTTGCTCATCGACGAATACGATCACTTTGGCAATCGGATGCTCTCCGACGGGCTGAACGACGCGTACCAGGACCTCGTCCGCAGCACCGGATTCGTGCGGAGTTTTTATGCAAGCCTCAAGGCATTCACGCGCCAAGGCACGCTCGCACGTTTGTTCGTCACGGGCGTATCGCCGATCATGCTCGACGACTTGTCGAGTGGTTTCAACATCATCAGGCACATTTCCCAGCGCGACGCATTTAATGCAATGGCAGGTTTTACGCGGGCGGACGTTGAGCGGGCGGTGAACACGCTGTTAACGGACAAACCTGAACTGGCAAATGATCCGCGTATCGGGGATCGCGAGGTCTTGATGAAGACACTCGAAGAGCATTACGACGGGTATCGCTTTTCGCTTTATGCTGAGGACAAGATGTACAATTCGACCCTCGTTTTGTACTTTCTTAGTGAACTCAAGCAGGGCGGTCGATATCCGCGGCAAATGCTCGATATGAATGTTCGCACCGATTACGGACGCCTCTATGCCATTGCCAAAGCCGCGAGCGGCGTAGATACGGGCACACGGGAGTTGCTCGACGAGATTCTCACCAACGAATCCGTATCGAGTCCGCTTGTGGAGCAATTCGGAACGAAGCTTCTTTTTGGTCGCGAGCAAATCGTATCGCTTTTCTATTATATGGGTATGCTGACGTTCGCCGACGATGCGGCAGCTATGTTCGAACCGAAGCTGGTGATTCCCAACAAGGTGATGCGTGATTTGCAATGGGGCTACATGGCGCTCGCGTTGTCGGATCACGACGGTATACGCATCGATACGAGCATGCTGTCGAGTGCATTGAGGAAGATGGCAAAAAACGGCGAGATTCAGCCATTGCTCGACGTGTTTCAGTCGCAAGTCATCGAGCGTATCAGCAATCGGGACCTCATGAAGTTCGATGAAAAAACGATGAAGCTGATGCTCATCGCGTATTTATCGCAAACCCAGGTTTTTCGTATTGCCAGCGAACTCGAATTCGCCCACGGCTATTGCGACTTGCTCCTCGGACTGCGCGGCGATGCATCGGGCAACAAGTACGCATGGATCATTGAAGCGAAATACGTCAAGACGGACGCGACGGCCGAGGTGATTGAAGCGGCTGTAGACGAAGGGTATACGCAGCTCGAGAAGTACACGTCGGCCAAGGATTTGGTGGCGATGTTGACGATGGGCCATCAATTAAAAGTGGGCGTCTTGTTGTTTGTCGGGCTGAAAGAAGTACAGTATCGGCCGTGGCCTGCGGGGACGTGAGACGCCTTTGCCGTCCCGCGACGATTCCCACGCGTAAGCGCTTCACCGAGATTCGCAGAGCATCTGGACGAAGATTTACGGCACGACGCCGGCCCAGCAGTTCATCTTGCGCGGGAATATCGATCTTGGATGCCGTAACCCCACCGCAGCCTCGTTCAACCCGCCTTTTTCACCACGAATGCGCCCTCGCATCCATCCGAATCGCCATTCGTCATCGCGTTTCACGCTCCCGAGCTTCCCGAATCGTCAATCGTCATCGCGTTTCACCATCCCGACCTCCCCGAATCGCCAATTGCCCTCGCGTTTCGCCATCCCGACCTTCCCGAATCGCCATTGCCCCTGCCCGATCGCCGACTCGGATCTTCCTGAATCGCCATTCGCCACGCCAATCGCCGATTCGGATCTTCCCGAATCGCTCGTTGCCGTCGGAATCATGATTTCGGATGAATCGGGGCCAACGTCAAAGTGTTTTCGCGCGTGCGCATGGCGCTCGGCAAAGTGGTGCAGGCGGAGCTAACGAATCTGAAACGTTTGTACAAGGCCGAAGGATTCAGCGAAGCCGAGATTCACGTGGTCATTCCCGATCGGCCCGGTAAAACGAAAAAGACAAAGCCCACAGGCACGGCTCCCGATCCTGAGCATTGATCTCAATTTTGTCAGCCAAATTCGCCCTAACATGCGGCGGTCGGTTCCTATTTCCAAACCTTGGTTTGTTACGCCACCACGCGGCGGGTTAAAACCCGCCGCTCTACATGACGAAGTACCCTCGCTTCGCGAGGGCACTTCGAATGGTGTTTCAGACTTGAACTCGCCATTCACGTTCCACCGTTTCGCCCTCGTCGTGAATGGCGACGGCAGATCGGATCAACGATGACGAGTCCGCGCGAAGCGCGGACTTCGCCTTGTGGAGCGTGGGATTTCAATCCCACGCGGGGGGGCGGAACGACGAACGGCTTCAATGGCGGTAGAGCTTCACAAACCCCGCTGGATCGCGAAACAAAATGCGATGAATGCTCAGGTCTACGATGAGGGGCTTCGCCACCCATACCCCCCGCGCCCGCTTCGCAGGCTTTTTACAAACCCTGATGAACTTCTGTGACGAAGTGCGGGCGAACGGAGCCGAATCGAACGTGACGACGAAGAAAAAGAACGATTCTTCATCACACATGGCTCGGCAGAACTCTACCTATGATGGCGAGGTCGACATCAACGATTGCGCCGTCAATTCAAGCCAGAACGGCAGCAAATCAATTGGACAAGGAGTGAGGGAGTGTCATGCAAATAGGAATTACAGTACCGGTGGTTGCTTCGATTCTTCTTGGTTCCGCGCTTTCGACCGCTACCCCGGCAGCCTCGAGCGCGACGTCACCATTTCAATTGGAGTACGCGTCGACGCCGCAACAAGTGCAAATGAATTCCGCGCAACTCGAGCTTGCCGCCGATCAAGTGCAGGCGGCGGTGCAAGCAGGCGCAACGGATGGCGCCGTTCTGCTCGTAGCGCGTTACGGCAAAGTCGTCTTGCACCGAGCGTTTGGCAAACGAGATGGGAACCGTGAAGACAATGGCGTCAATCCAACGATGCCCATTGAAGGGATTTTCGATTTGCAGTCGATGACGAAGATTCTCACGTCTCTTGCGGCCCTCGAATTGCAATCAACGGGACAGCTCGACATCAATGCACATGTATCGAATTACATCCCTGAATTCGGGTCACCGGACAAGGCGGACATGACCGTCGCGGATTTGATTCGATTTACCTCGGGGCATTCGATCGACACGGATGCGTTTCTCGTAGGGGATGAAAATCCCTGGGCAACGATGATTGCGCAAGGCCTGATTGCACCGCCCAGAACGCTCGTGGTCTACAGTGATCTCGGTTATCGACTTTTGGGTCGAGTCGTGGAAGTGGCGGGAGGCGCGCCGCTCGATGTCATTGTGAAAAGCCGTATTCTCGAGCCGCTCGGAATGCATGATACGGGATGGCGTCCTTTGCAGACGATGCGGCAGAAAGGGCAACGGTTCGTCGGAACGGGTTATTCGGATCTGCGCGAACACGCGTCACCACATCGTTACATGCGCGGCGAAGTTGCGGATGACCAGGATTTCTGGATCGAGCAGCATACCGATTCGGTCACTGGATGCGACGGGGCATTTTCGACTGCATGGGACATGGCGTTGCTCGGACAGTTTTTCCTCAATCGGGGGACGCGAATCATCAGCAAAAACAACGCTGGTTTCTGTTTGCCTCTAATGGCGTCGTGCACCATCGACCCGGTCACGCCGGCTGGGCTCATCAATGCGTCGATGGTGTTGCAATCGGCCTCGGAGCTCGGTGATCCCATTGGTACTTCCGGCGCAAGCTCGAGCTGGCTCGACGATTTGCTTTTTGCAAACAAAGGTTATGGCTGGGAACTGGGTGACCTCGAGGCAGGCTCGCACACGGTGAGCGGCCAATATGCTTCGCCGTATGCCGTATCGAAAATCGGTGGTGCAGGCACATTTATCACGGTCGACCCTGATCCTTCACGGGATCTCGTCGTGGTTCTCTTGACGAACCATGGTTTGCCGTCGTTTTTCGGCGAGGAGGGCATTGCGGTCACGGAAGAGGGCGGGATCATCTGGCCCGGCTATGAGAATATGCTCAATGGCATCGCGCCGCATGTCGTGAACGACCTCGTCCAGCTCGCCATTCAACCCTGACTCCTTTCGCGACTGCGCGAAGCTTGCTTTGCGTGCACGCGCTCGTTTGCCAGAATCCGTGCCGCGTCACCCTCCCCCTTCACTCCTTGCCAGAAGCACCGCAATCTGACGCCGCAGCTCTTCGTTCATCTGCTGCGCTTCTTGATTGCGCGCTCGTAAGTCCCGCACCTCTGCTCCTGCATCGCGTTCGCCCATCGCGGGACCAGACTCGCTCAACAGCTCTGGATACTTCGCCTCCAGGTGCTCCACCACCGCGTGCGCGCCCCAACGCGCATAAGCATCGCGGGCTTCGCGTAGGTATTGGGCACCGTGAAGATCACGGCCTGCTTGCAAGTGGAAATTGGCGCAAAGTTTGGCCGCAATCGCCTCGATGTGGAGGAAGCGCTCGCGACGAGCAAGCGTGAGCGCCTGCTCATACTTGACCATGGCTTCGTCGGTCTTGCCTTGGATACGGGCGTGCTCGGCTTCGAGTAGGCAACGCTTATGGAGGAAGTTCTCTGCACACCCCTCCGAGAAGGCTCGGACACGCTCGAGGCAACGCTCCAGCTTCCCCAAAAGCGCCGCGCGATCCCCCTCCGCCAGATTCGCCGACCAGCATTTCGCAGCAGCCAGCCCATGCCATAGCGGGATATCCGTGACGGGTGGAAATCCACATAGAACAGGGCCAAAGGTCTCCGCCTCTTCGGCGCGCTCGAGGGCGCGAGCACCCTCGCCAAAGGCCAGAAACAAATGCGCCTCCAAGATTCGCGCGGCTTCGGCCATAAAGCCGTGTCCAGCCGCGAGCAGAGAACGCGAATTGACAGTCAACCAGTCCTCGTCGGCAGGCCTTTCGCTCCCCGGCGTTCGAAGAAAAGCCGCGTAGCTCTCGACAAGCGCAAATTGATGCTGTCCCACCGAATCGCCTGCTCGCGTCATCATGTCCCGCTGCGCTTGTTCGGTCTCCATCACTTGCCCGAGCGGTCGCCCTGGCCAAAGTTCCACGAAATGCAACCCGCCAATGAGTCCTCGGCTCGTTCCCTGAAAAGACCCCGAGGCCCTGGCCACTTGAAGCGCGGTTTGATAGTGCTCCCGGCTGCGCTCCGCAGGACGCTCGTAGGGCACATAGGTCCCATGAAAGAACGCGCATTCCGGCAGAAGCGGCGAGGTTAGCTGGGTGGCGGCCTGCTCCCCTTCGCGAGCCCAGCGCACCCCTCCTCGGTGTTCACCCAAAATGGCGGACCGCGAATGGGCAAATGCCGCAATGAAAAAGGGTGACACCGGCGTCAAAGTCGCCCTATCCGTCGCCTGTTTGACATTGCGAACGTTCGCGAGGGCCGATAAGCCGGGGCGGCTGCCGAGCCCGGCACACATTCCCATCTCGGCTTCGAGGGCATCGCACAGAAGATGCTCAACGGAACGATCGGCGGGCATCGCGGCAAACCCTTCAGGATGCTTGTCGAACCAATCGTCGCACTCCCCAATCCACTGATATGCCAGCGCAATACACTCATCGTTGGTCTCTGGGTAAACGATGCCGTGTTCGGCGAGAGCAAGGGTCCCGAGCCGCTCGCCTTCGCCGAACTGGCCCGACGCGACACACGCCCGCACACGCAATTCCTGGGCAGCTAACCGCGGCAAAGCTGGCAATGGCAGCGCCAAGAGAGCCTGCGCCCGCTGGTGCACCTGCTCCAGCTCCTTCAGCATGAAGTCGGCCTCAATCCGCTCGAGCGAAAGCTCCACGGAGAGCGCGACCTCGTCTTGCCACGCGCTTTCTCCCAAGAGGTGCTGCGCCTGTTCCACCAAGTTGGCTTGCAGCCGATACGAGCCAGTCGCTTTTGCCGCCTTCGCGGCGCCCAGGTTGAGCCGCGCCAGCGCTTTGCGTTCCGCATCGTGCTCCAGCGCTTCGGCGCCCAGGTTCAGGTGCCTCGCCAGCTCGAGCTGCTTCTGGTACGTTCCACCCTGCGTTTCGAACACTTCCTGGAGTCTTCGGCCAATCTGCAGGTGCGTCCTCGCTCGATGCGCCGGTGCGGTCCGCTCGTAGAATGCCTGCTGCACCCGATCATGCAGAAACACGTAGCGTGCGTTGAAATCGCCCTGCACCGTCGCTTCGCCTTGGCCCCTGTCGCTCCGGATCACCAGCCCTTCCAAAAATGCAGGCTGCAGCGCTTGTTCCACGTGCGCTTGGCTCTGCCCCGTGAGCACCGAAAGCTCGTCAGGCGAGAAGCCTTGGGCTGCGCACGCGGCGTGCCCCAGCAGCACCTGCGTCTCCAAGGGAAGTTCTACCACCCGGCGAAGCATCAGCTCCACCACATTGTCCGTGAGCGCCACGTGCTCCACGGCGTCCTGGTCCCAGTGCCAGGCTCCATCTTCCAGATTTCGCCGCACGCGCTTTTGCCTGTTCAGCTCCAGCAAGAGCTGCCCCAGATAAAAGGGATTGCCTCGTGTTTTGCGAAACAGCGCGCTCGCCAGTGGTTTTCCGCATTCCGGTTCCGTGGAGAGCGCGAGCGCGAGCCACATTTGGACCGAAGTTTCATCCAGCGGTCCGACGGTGAATCGAGGCGTCTTGACCCCACTTTCCTCGACCGCAGCGATGAGCTTCAACAAGGGGTGGCTCTCTTCCACCTCATTGTCGCGATAAGCCGCGATTATCAGCATTTGCTTGCGTCCGACGTCGGTCAGCAGCGTCTTGAGCAACTCCAGCGACGTTGGATCCACCCATTGCATGTCATCGAGAAAAAGCACCAGAGGCGGAGACACGTCGGTCACGACGCGAATGAATTCAATCCAACTGAGCTTGATCCGGTTGTAAACCATTTCGGTGGGCACATCGGGGACATCAGGCAGCGGTCCCATAAGCGACTTTATCTCGGGCACCTGATCCGCGATCACCCGCGCAAGAGGGCCCAACGCGCCCTCGAGACGAACCCTCCATTCGTCGCTTACGGACGTTGGTCCAGATACAACGTTGCGTATCCATTCACCAAACGCCTGAGCGAGAGCGGCATAAGGTACCGAGGTTCCCAATTGATCGTGCTTGCCTGAGAGAAAGAGGCCATGTCCTGCTTTGGCAAGTTCCGAATAGACCGAGCGGACCAATGCTGTCTTGCCCACGCCCGACGGCCCTCCGACGAGCAGCACTTCTACAGCCCCGCCAGCGGCTCGCTCGAATGCGGCGATGATCTGTTGGCTTTCGTGCTCGCGGCTCACGAGTGTGTTGGGGATGTGCAGCGTGGGAGAAAATTCCTTTTGCTTCAGGCTGTTTTCGAGTTCCAGTTGCCGCAGACAACGCCCGAGGTCGTCGGCCAGCTCCTTTGCGGTCTGGTAGCGCTTTTCCGGGAGCTTCTCGAGGCACCTCGCAACGATTTGCGACAGTTCGAGTGGCACTTCGGCATTGAGCGTCGAGACGGGTGATGGTTCGTCGCGGAGAACGGCTGAGATCACATCGGCTTGCGTGCTCCCAACGAACGGACGCTGCCCAGCAAGCATCTCGTGGAGCACCACACCGCACGAAAACAGGTCCGATCGTTCGTCCACCGCCCCGCCCCGTGCCTGCTCGGGGGACATGTAGCTCGGCGTTCCCAGGACCCCTCCCCGCGCTGTCAGGCTGGTGGTCGTTATACCCTGTTCGATTTCGCCCTCGGGCAACGGCCGCTGGTGTCGTTTGGCGAGCCCAAAATCGAGCACTTTCACCACGCCGTCGTCCGTGATCATGATGTTGTCGGGTTTGATGTCGCGGTGCACGAACCCGGCATTATGCGCCCACGCGAGCCCGCGGAGAATTTGCTCCATCACGGCAAGCGCTTTCGGTAGCGGTACCTGCCCTTTGCCGCGAAATGCAGCGAGGTTCTTTCCCCGCACAAGTTCCATGGCGATGTAGACACGGCCATCGGCCTCGCCGACATCGTGGAGGACAACGAGGTTGGGATGGTTGAGCGCCGCAACCGCGCGTGCCTCGCGTAACAGGCGTCGCCCCCGTTGCGCGTCATCGCCACCGCGTGAAGGCGGCAGGCACCTTCAGCGCGACCTGACGGCAATGGGTCTCGTCCTCGGCCAGATAGACGACGCCCATGCCTCCTTGGCCGAGCAACGCGAGGAGCCGAAAGCGCCCAATCCGTTCCCCGACCAGGTGTGTGGCAGGCAGGGATGGCACGAGGTCATCCGCATACGCGACGTCGCGCAAGAGTTCTTCCGATGGGGAGAGCACAGCGAATGCACCTTCCCCATTCGTCACGGGTTCTTCTTCTTCAGAGTCGTCGCGATCATGGGTCGGTAACATGGGATCAACTCCGTCAACGATTTGCGCCTGTGCCGGTAGGGACGACCCTTTCGGGTCGCCCCCCGGACAGAGCCCAGCGAGCGGATTTCCCGC
>JANORL010000518.1:0-3618 GCA_031415295.1 Polyangiaceae bacterium
CCTCGTCCGTCGCGAAATCGTCCGCCGCCAGACTTCGAGACGCGCACCGACGAGGCTATTGCCCACGGCGAGCCGCGCGCCATACCACGGCGTCGCTTGATCCTTGTGCAGCGTCGATAACCACAACGATACGCCCGCGAGTTTCGCGGCCATCGGATTCAAGTCGACGCCATAACAATTCGCTTCGGACAAATAACTCTTCACGCGCTGTTTTTCAAGAGCATACTCGTCGGGCGGCATCGTGATGTTGCCAAGTTCTTTGCGCCGTTTCTCCAAATACGCATCCGCAAGCTGATCGATGGCTTCGACAAGGAACGCCCCGCTGCCCATGGCCGGTTCGCAAATGGTCAGCGAAAGCATTTGCGCGGCGGTTTTCCCGGGGAGCAATTCCCGCAAGGCATACTTGACCAAACACCGCGTCAAGACTTCGGGCGTGTAATACGAAGCGGACGATTCGCGATCGCGCCCGGCCAAACGATAAATGAACGTCCCCGGTTCGAACTTGTGCCGCTTGCCGTTTTCGTCGAAAGAAAGCTCTTCGTGCGAATACTTGGCGATTTCCTGTTCGGGAATGAACCACGCTTGTTGCGTTGCGTCTTTGCCGGAATCGCCCGCGCGATGCACTTCGTACAATGTTTCCCGTGCGAAAAACCCGGTGTACGAAAGCAATCCTTCGTAAACGGCGCCAAGCTGGTTGATGCCGAGTTGCGCGTAACTGATACGCCCGCGCCCCCAGGCTTTGGCCCCTCGTCCGCGCCGCGCTTCGGGCGTGAGACTGAGCAAGCGGACGATTTTTTGCAGAACCTCGTTGCGCAAACGCACTTTGGACAAACGGGGCGTGCTGCGCGGATCAAAAAGTGGACTATGCAGGCCCGTGATGCGAAAACCGCGTTGATCCTTCGGGTCGTCTTTGATTTTCTCGGCTGCTGCATTCATGGGCAAAGCAAGTTGCCCTTTGCCGACGAATCCATCATTCACGATTCGAAACAGCTTGCGCAAGCTGTCATCGAAAAAGAATCCTTCGCGCGATTCCGGTCCGAGGGTCACTTGTTCCAGGTCGCGGAGCGCTTCGAGGCTGTATCCGCGGGCGTATTCTTCGCTGTTCATGGGCAAGATGCCGAATTCGCCGCTGCGCGCCTCGACGTAAAACAGGACGAGCAGCCGGTACAGATACACCAAGCATTCTTCGGTCAATTCGCGGGCGACACGTTCGCCGTGTAATGCTTTTTTCGCGATGGTGCGTTGGTAGTGGACCCATTCGTTGGCGAGTAATTCGACGGCTTCGCGAGCGGCGTATTTTAGATCAGCGGATACACCTTGGGCATGTTTGTGGGAGTTTTCATCGAGGCGATCATGTAGCAACGTGCCGTTTTCGGGCACCAAACTGGCGCGGCACAAGAGCGCGGCCGTAATGCGTAACGCCTTGGGATCACGGCGCCCGAGGATCTCGCTGGTATCAAAACGTAGGTATTGCCCGCGGCCCCAGCGGGCTCGTTCGGCGAGCAGCATTTCGGTGCCCGACAAGAAGAGGATCCAGCGCGGAGGCGATTCCGTTTCGAACGCGCTGGTTATGACTTCGCCGTAGGTTGTGTCGGGCGGGGCTTCGATACCTTCGTTGAGCATTTTCGCGGGAAGCGGCAAGGTCCAGAGAATATCGAGCAACGCTTCGTTTTCTTGGCGCATGCGTCCTTCGAGAATGGCGAGATACGGTTCGCCATTTCGTTCGGCGATATGCAATGCGGGAACGGCGGTTCCGTCGCCGAGAGGCAAAACGGCGCCACTTTGATAGGCAAAGCCGAGCGCTTCGCAAACGCTGACTTGGAACGGGTGCGAAATTCCGTAAAGTTGTTTTGGCGTGGTGAAGCGCGGGGCTTCGGTGGCCATTTTGTTGAGGGGCCGGGCGAGTGCGAACAAAGCGTCTTTGGCTTTGTCGATGGCTTCAGCCAATTCGCCACTTTCGGAAGTGACGTCTTTTTCGAGCAGCTCGGTCAAATAATGCGGGCTGAAGAAATCGCCGACGTTTTCGATACCAGTCAAGTCAGCCATGTCATTCTCCGGAAAACACGGCGACGAGCCGGACGTAGGGGGCTCCCGCAGCTTGTAGACTCGTGAGCCATTCCTGATGGTTTTTCCGCGCGCGTTCGACGGTCCGCGTTTCTTCGCCCAGCTTGCGTTCGAGCATCACCGGCACACCTCCGGCTTTCGTCGCATGACGTTCGCGCCGTTCGGCAATGGTTTTCATGGACATCGTGTACCATTCCGAGACGCGGCGTTCTTCGTCCCGGGCGCGTTTGCGCAGCCCTTTCATCGCGGTGCCACGTTGCTCGGCAACGACTTCGCGCGCGCGGCGAATGACGGGCTCGACGAGTCCTTGTAATGCCGCCGTACGAATCGAAGGTTTGCCTTGGTTGACGAGTTCCCCGGTGAGGCCTACGCGGTTGGCAAATTCGGGGAATGGCAGCACGGGGCCATTGACGTCGATGCCACGCGCTTCGATGGCAAACCAATTGGCGTAGACGGCTTCGGATTCGGTGTTGTACAAGATCGCATTCATCAGGAAAAACGCTTCGGTTTTCGCCAGCGCCGGAACGCGCAAGATGGGCGCTTCGAGCCGCGCATAGGTGACGGCGAGGGCATCGAGCATCCATTCCACGAGGGGATGTTGTTCCCAGAGCAAATGCCACATGGGCCAGCTCCCGTCGTCTTCGAGCGCACTACGCAGGCGCTTGGCGACTTCCACGCGGCTTTGCACGAGCTGATAGATGCCATTGTCCGGAATGGCTTCCGCCGGCAAGAAGGCTTCGCGGTGCGTGCGAAAAGGCTCGGGGGCTGTGACTTTGATGATTTGGTGGGCATCGTCGGATTGCCATGAAATCGGGGTTTCCCCGACAACCGGTTCTTTTTCCAGATGACGTAATGCCGCAACGGCAAACGCGTAATCATCGGCGAAGAGCGACAAGGACGTCCCGACCAGCGTCTCCATGGGCGGCACTTTCGCTTCAGCCTTTTCGTGCGCGGCGAGCATGGCAATCAAGTCCATGGTGGGGACATTGGGCGGCTCTTCGACAAACTTTTTCTTTTCGGCGCTGGGTTTTTCGTCCAAACCTTCCAACAGCGCGACGAGATCGACGGGGCCAGCGTCTTCGTCGACCGGCGGCGTTTCTACCACCGCGGGTTTGTCGTCCTCGTCGTTGTCGTCGTTGTCGTCGGCCGCCAAAACTTCGGCAAAGCCTGGCGCGATGGGCGTATCGGGCAAGATTTCTTCGACGCGGCGACCTTTGGCGAGACCTTCCGCGATGTACCGTTCTTCGGCTTCCGGATCATAAAGGCCAAGCTGCGCGCCGACGTCACCAAGTTGCCGCGTCGCGGTTTCTTCCTTTTCGATGAGGCGATTCATGACGTGTTGATCCGCGGTCGCAGCTTGCGTACGCGTCATGAGGTAATGCAGGTGCGGGACGTGTTTTTGACCAAACCTGTCGATACGTCCATTTCGCTGCGTGAGGCGAATGAGCGACCAAGGAATGTCGAAATGAAAAAGCTGTGCGCAATGGTAATGCAGGTTCACGCCTTCGCTTGCCGCGTCGGAGGCAAGCAAGAGCCAAGCCTGGATTTGAACGC
>JANORL010000519.1:0-2747 GCA_031415295.1 Polyangiaceae bacterium
GCGACGGTCACCGCGATCGACTTCACGAGTGAGGCGGCGACGTCTAGGTTACCGCCCAATGCAATGGTTGTTGCCCAGATTGTGCGGTCGAGCGCTGTCGCGCTGGCCTGGCCATTCACGGTGACCGATGCAGCCGTAAATCCGGCCAACAGCGAGAAGTATTGGTTCGGGCTATAGCCGAGACCAAAGGCGATGACGGGCTTGATGGTGCGCGCGACGGGATCCTTCTCGTTATCAAACTTGGTGTTCGCGTCGTAATTCGCCGGGATGCCAACCCAGACGCCGATCCGCTTGTGCCAGCACGACGCCGCGCGGCCCGCACGCCATTCCATCCGCGCCATCCATGCGATAATCGAATCCTTCAAGGTAGCCTTCGTGGTCTCATCCGTTGATGATTTTAAATACTCCTTGACGCGATCGACGATGGATACGTTCACCGGGTCGGTCTCGTTCATCAGCCCGTACTCAAGGCCAAGCTGGCTGACCACTTCCGCACTTTGGGCGTTTGGGGTGGCCCGCGCATTCCATCGACACCGCCCATTTCACCCTTCGCAACCGTTCCACCAACGCCGCCCATTGCGCCAGTGCTTCCCACGCTCCCGATCGCACTGGCTCCTCCCGTTGCATCGACTCCACCAATCCCACTCGATACGTCTGTGCCGTTTGGCCCGCCGTTGTCACATCCGAGGAAACTCGTCAGGAGCACCAACAACATCAGCAGCAGGTAAAAGCCGCGCCTATTTCTCGACGACGCGAAACCTTGGTTTTTCATGAAGGAGATTCCTCGGAGATGGATGTTTGTAAACGCAGAGAGGTTGGTTGCTCAGCATCGAGAAATATTCAGCCGTTCTATGTGCAGAGACCCTTGATCGCCATGGCCACTGACATCGTCAGCCGGTGCCCCGACATAACCATTTGCAACCCTTTCTATGTTGAAGACTTCACCAAGTCGACTCCGCGTCGAAAACGCTCCTTCACGGCCCGTATTTCGCCGCAATGATGCCTTGCTTCCCCGCGAGCGGCGGACCCCAACCGAAATCGAGCGAATCGCTATCGCTGCCAATGAAGACCTCGCCGGCGGAATTTCCGCTCATGGATAGGTAGCCGTCGAAATCGACATGCCACAGAACGTTCCCGGAAGAATCGAATTTCGCAAGGAACGATGTTTTTTGCAGGGGACCGTCGCCCAAATCCGTCGAGCCGACGATAGAACCGCGAACAACGGGATCCGATGTGCCCGTGTGCGTAAGTGCAAGATAACTGGCCTCGAATCCCGGAGAGCCGAAATGTTTTTGCCAAACGAGGTTACCATTGGGATCCAGTTTGGCAAGGCCAAGATCCTTAATGCCGTTGGCGATCATCGGGCCACCGCCCAAATCGACCATGCCGCTGAATGCAAATGCGAGGAACACGTTCCCCAGGGCATCGACATCAACGTCCCAGGCCCCATAGGGCACCGATGTGGACCATTGCCAGTTCGCTCCAGCGTCCCATTTTTCTACGATGATCGTCATGGCGGGGTAGGATACCGTGTAAAACTCACCGGCTGATCCCAGGGCGAACAATTGCCCAAATCCTTGTGGCACGGGTACATCGAATACCTTTACTCCACCAGGGTTGAACTTCACGAGTCGCTCCGAGGTCCAATATGCACAATACTCTGGCCATTGATGTTGTCCAATGATGGCGGCTATTTCGCCAGCGTCATTGCCTACGACGTCACGATTGGGCGTAGACGTCGACCATGCTGGTGTTGCCCATTTGCCGAGAGGATAATCGCACAACCAGCCTGTGTGCGAAGATTCAAAATCCTGGCCACGATATCCAAATCCGCGCTGTACGCGAAAAACGTTGTACGTCGGCCGGTCATCGAGGCATTGGGTTGTCAGCATGGGGCTGAGCTCGCCGACGCCATTCAACGAACCGGTAACGAAGGCCTTCCACCCGAAACAACCGGACATCGACACACCACCGAGGGTCATGTTGGGTGGTGACCATGGTACGCTCGCAACAAAGAGGAGGCTTCCATCATCCTGACCGGAAAATCCTGCGTGGAATTCCGCAGCGTTCGATGGAGACGTGAACTCGAGGACGGTCATCCAATCGAGTGGACCATTCGTAGACTGCGGTGTTACACATATCGAATCGCTGCAAATGTGACTCGGGCATTGAGCTCCACCCGCGCACCAATGATCGGTATTGGCGACGCATAGGCTATTGAGACACGTTCCACTTTCGCAATCGCTGCCGCTGGCGCAGGTTTGACCCGGAACGAGCAGGCAGGCGCCATAACCATCGCAAACGAACCCCGATCCACACGAAGCTCCGAGCGCTGCATTCACATACGCCGGTACGCCGTTGACGCATGCATCGACCGTGCATGGATTGGAATCGCTGGGAACGACAACGCCACATGCGCCGCAATTCGTGGCATCGTTCGAGACGTTCACTTCGCAACCGTCGTCGGCCAAGCCATTGCAATCAAAACGGTCCGTCTTGCAAAAACAAGAGAATGAACCGGTCGTGTTGGTACATGCTTCCCCATAACCGCATGCGAACGAGCTGGCGCATTCGTCGATGTCTTCGCACACCATGCCGATCGACGTATACCCCTTATCGCAATCACATTTGTAATAGCCTGCCGGTTGATTGATGCACGCTCCATTGCCGCACGTGTGTGTGCCGTTTGCGCATTCATCGATATCCGAACACAGGACGCCGTCACCCTGCCAACCCGTTTTGCAGGT
>JANORL010000520.1:0-3623 GCA_031415295.1 Polyangiaceae bacterium
GCTCGTGGCGCGTGCGGTGCATCAACACAGCTTACGAAGTGACAAACCTCTGCGCGCGATCAACTGCGGCGCCATTCCGGAAACGCTCGTTGAAACTGAACTTTTCGGCAGTGTGCGCGGCGCCTTCACGGGCGCGATGGATCGTCCAGGGTTATTCGAGCTCGCGGACAAGGCTACGGTTTTTCTGGACGAAATCGGCGACCTGCCGCTGAGCGCTCAAGCCAAGTTGTTGCGTGCTCTGGCGGTTGGTGAGATCTAGCGAGTCGGTGCGTCCGAGCCTAAAACGGTGGACGTGCGCGTGATTGCCGCGACAAACGTCGACCTCAAAGAGCGCATCTCCCAAGGGCGTTTTCGCGAAGATTTGTATTATCGACTGGCCGTCATCCCCTTACGTTTGCCGCCGTTGCGCCAACGCAAAGAAGACATCCCTTTGCTCGCGTACCATTTTTTGCAAAAATATGCGCGACGCAGTGGACGCGATATCAAACGAATCGGTACGGAAACGTTGCGTGTTTTGCGTGAACAACCATGGCCCGGGAACGTCCGGCAACTCGAAAATGCAATCGAACACGCGGTTGTGATGACCCGTGGTGATTGCATCATGCCCGCGGATCTGCCGGCATTGAATCAGAATGAGGATCCATTTTTTACGGACGCCTCGCAGGCGTCTGCTTCCGCTGCTTGGGACGAAACGTTGGTCGATTTGCCTTATGCCGATGCGAAAGAGCGGGCCGGAACGGCGTTCGATCGGACGTATGTCGAGCGTCTTTTGCAACGGGCGGAGGGCAACATGAGTGAAGCGGCCCGACAAGCGGGCATGGATCGATCAAATTTCCGGCGACTTGTCAAAAAGGTGCGTGGAAGTTCGGACAAACAAGGGCAGGACGGGTCGTGATTAAAAAGAGGGCAAACCTCTGTTTGAACATTTGGGGCTGCGGATCGCCTTCGTCGTCATTCGCCCCAAACCTCACGTGTCACGAGGTATGCCCCTGTGTTGCTTGCACGATGGGCCGCTTCGTGAACAATGCGCGTTACATGGTGCGAGTCGTCGTTTCGCGCGCGGTTGTCGTCGCCGGTGTCCTTGGGGCTCTGCTTTGTGCGTCGACCCGTGCACGAGCAGCCGACCCCGTTGCTTTGGATTTGCCGCGAATCCTCGAAGCTGCGGACAAGAATCATCCAAACATCGTCGCCGCTCGAGCCCGACTTCTTGGCGTTCGCGCGCAACTCGACGAAGCCCACCGCGCTCCGTTTGGCCAATTCAAAATGACCGGCGGCGTGGGCCTTGCCCCGACGGTCCTTGGTAACAACATTTTTAGTCCGAATACGGACGTGTCGTTGACCAGCAGTTTGGGATTGGCATGGCGGGCGAATATCGACGGCGTGGTCCCATTGTGGACATTTGGCAAGATTACGAATTTGTGGGCAGCGGCCGATGCCAACGTGCATTTGAACGAAGCAGGGGTCGAAAAAGAACGTGATGCGGTCCGTCTCGACGTACGCCGGGCTTATTTCGGATTGCAGCTCGCGCGAGACAGCGCGCTTCTGCTTCGTGAAGTACGCAAAGCTGTCAAAAAAGCTGTCGATAAAGTCAGTGCTCAAGTCGAAGAAGACGAGGCGGATCCTATCGAGCTGTACAAGTTGCAAACGTATGTGGCGGAAATTGAAGTTCGGGATTCTGAATCGACGCGTTACTCTACAATCGCGCTGGCCGGTTTACGGTTTTACACGGGCATTGCCAATGTAGACATTCCGGACGAACCTTTGCGACCTCCTCAGCACAAGTTGTTGAGTTTGTCGCGGTATTTGATGGCGGCCAAGGTTTATCGTCCGGAAATCATGATGGCGCATCACGGTGTTTTGGCGCGTACGGCGCAACTCGAAGTTGCCCGTGCGCAATTTTTCCCCGACATTGGTTTGGGCCTCAGTATGGGGTATGCCCGAGCGCCGGAAGTGGTCAATCAAATCAATCCTTTTGGTGCGGATACGGCGAACTTTTTTGGGTACGGAGCAGGCATCGTTTTTAATTGGAAACTCGATTTCTTGTCTCAATCGGCGCGTATCCGATATGCCCAAGCGCAGCTCGAAGAAGTGCGTTCGCTCGAACGATTCGCTATTGGCGGAAGCGGAGCGGAAGTCGAAACGGCGTATGCCGAAGTTGTGGATTGGCAAAAACGCGTCGATGCGTACGCAAAAGCCGCAGGGTTTGCTAAAAAATGGATGGTATCGGTACAACAAGGCATCGATATCGGTACGCGTGACGAAAAGGATGTTTTGGATCCCGCCAAGTCTTACGCGTCAAACCGTTTTTCCTGGATGAACGCCACCATGGAACTCGATATGGCCATGAGCAGGCTGGCCAAAGCAACGGGATGGGATGCTATTGCCCCGGATGGGACGTAGGCGGCTCGAATGGGTGAGAACGAGGGCTCCTCGCCCTCGACCCCGCAAGGGCCCAGGCCCTTGACCCGTGCATGTATCGTCCGCTGCGCGGTCGATACACAGGGAGGGCAAAGCGCGGACCAACGTATCGAGCGGCGAGGCTAGATTGTCGCCCAAGTCAAGGAAAAACTTTTGGCTAGGTTGCCGCGTAGAACTTCCCGATAACGAGCACTTGGCAGATAGGACATAGTGCGTCCTATCATGGGACACTTTTACTGGACGAACGTTTGTTCGTGAAGAAACGTAGGCCGCGGAGGTTCTCCTCATGGTCGCTCGCTCGACGCTGCGTTTGTTCATCGCTTTGTTGGTACCTCTCGCGTGCGTAACGAGCGAGGGACCGATCTTGCCACCTGCTTGGTGGACAAATAGACGACGGCGATTTGCCTACACCGACATTGGTTTGTCCTGACTATGCAAGCGAGGCGGATTCCGAAATGGCGCCGCTTGAAACGGCCAAAGCGCAAACCGTGGGCGTTATCGATGGCACGTTTTCGATATCGCCAACAGGTTCGTCGCAGTATTCGATTCCGTTGACATTACCGCCATCAAGGCGAACACCTTCGTTGGGAATCGTCTACGATAGCCATGCGGGTAGCGGAATCCTTGGAAAAGGTGTTGCTATTTCCGGGCTGTCGTCCATTCATCGTTGCGGTTCCAATCTTGCACAGGACAATCAAATCCACGGTGTTCGGATGGATTTTGCGGACCGCTTTTGCATCGACGGTTCTCGCCTCGTCGAAATGGGCACAGGCAAAGACTCTGTTGGTACTTTTGCAGAATATCGTACGTTGCCCGATTCATTTACGAAGATTCTTGGATACGGTGCTCCCGGCCCCAACGGATTCGTTCCAACGTACTTTGTTGCGTTTTTGGCGAATGGAAACATCGTGCACTATGGCAAGAGTATCAACGCGCGTGTGGTTTGGCGAGGTGCAGTCACTCGCGTTTGGAACAAGGAACTCGATGTCGATCGGCGCGGGAATACGATTCGCTACAGGTACGCGGCGTTGAACAACGGCGAGAAAAGCACGACAACGCGCGAGAACGTCATTGATACGATTATATACGCCGGATTCATCGACGCAAACGGCGTCGAGACACTGGGCAATGCAGTCGTCGATTTTGAATACGATACCGACGATCGCCACGGAAAACTGTTTTACGAGGGCGAAGAGGTGAGCCGT
>JANORL010000521.1:0-1585 GCA_031415295.1 Polyangiaceae bacterium
GCCGACGCAGTTATACGAGATCGACCTGAAAGTGGCCTTCACTGCGGATGACCATCGTGAAAGAGTAGTGAACCTCTCAACCTTGCGGCTGGGGCCGAAACCGTGAACCGGCGAATCGTCGATCGCAGTCAGCGTGTTGGCCACTTCTACGACCGTGGCCTCACGGACGGCTTCACGCTGCTCGAAACCCTGGTCGGCTTGACCCTGCTCGGCGTGATGCTGATTCTCATCTATTCCTCGCTCAACGTAGGCCTGCGCGCCTGGGACACGGGCGAGAAGCGAGTGGCGGAGGCCTCTCACCAGCGTGTGGTGCAGAGTTTCCTGCGGCGCGATCTGGGTCAGATTTTCCCGGTCCGGTGGCGCGGCATCCCTGAGTCCAGAATCGCGTTCGAGGGCGCCAAGGATGACCTCAAATTTGTCACTACACTTACACTCGGTGCGGCCGCGCGCGAAGGCGGTATGCAATGGGGTCATCTCTATGTTGCCGACGACGAAACGCCGGGCGGCGAGCGACGGCGCACCCTGTTTATCAAGCGCTCGGCATTCAATTTGCAGGCGAAGGATTGGGATGGTCTGGATGCGGCCAAGCCGATCCCGCTCATCGCAGGCGTGAAATCCTTCGAGATTGCCTATTACGGTGCCGAGAACGAAACGACGGACCCGCAGTGGACTGGCGAGTGGACCAACCCGTTGCGGATGCCGCAGCTTATCAAGATCACGCTGCAAGTCGACAACGGGCGCGACGTGCCGCCGCTGGTTGTCAGCCTTCGGTTGGGAGAAGAGGCGGGCTGTTACGACAACGCATTTCAACGTCAATGCGGACCACGGCGAGCATGATGCGCGCGATACGACCATTCGCAATGTGTCCGCGGCGCGGCCAACGCGGGATTGCGCTCATTATCGTACTTTGGATCACGACGCTCCTGACGCTGATCGCGTCCTCGTTCATTTATGCGATGCGGACCGACGTCAACATCGTCGCCAATTCATTGGCGCGCGCGCGCCTCGAAGCTGCCGCAGATGCCGCCGTGCAGCGCAGCATCCTGGAAATGCTGAAGCCGCCTCAGCTGCCGAATCGCTGGAACACCGACGGCGTCACCCAGCCGTGGAGTTACCAGGGCGGGGGTGTGGATGTCAGCCTGACGGACGAGGCTGGTAAAATCGACATCAATGTGGCTTCCGACGTGCTGTTGCGAGGCTTGCTCGTCGCACAAGGATTGAAAGAAGATGAAGCCGCTACCGTTACCGATGCAATACTCGATTGGCGCGATCCGGATGTATTGAAGCGCCTGCGCGGAGCAGAAGAAGCCGAATATCTCGCGGCCGGGTATTCCTACAAACCAGCCAATGCGGCGTTCCAGTCGATAGAGGAATTGCGCCTCGTCCTGGGCATGAAGCCGGAACTATTCGATAAGGTTGCGCCATTGATCACCATCTATTCACGACAGGCCGGTATTAATTCGAGCATCGCCGCGCGTGGCGTGCTGCGGGCGCTGCCGGGCGCCACCGACGTACTCGTTGATCAATTCATCGCATTGCGGGAACAGGCGCGTGCGGCCAAACTGCCG
Source organism: Polyangiaceae bacterium (assembly GCA_031415295.1). Lineage (GTDB taxonomy): Bacteria > Myxococcota_A > Polyangia > Polyangiales > Polyangiaceae > Polyangium. The sequence continues at coordinate 1,569 of JANORL010000521.1, forward strand.
CTGCCGCAATTCGCGCC
>JANORL010000522.1:0-3510 GCA_031415295.1 Polyangiaceae bacterium
GTCGGGACCGCGTTGGCTTTGGCGGTGACCAAAACCAACGAACCGGTGATCAGTTACAGCGATACGACAAGCCCATCGAGGTTGCGATTTGCGCGTCGGAATGGTTCGACTTGGAAACGCGAGACGGTTGCGACGGGAATCGCAGGCCATCAATCAATGGCGCTCGATGCCAATGACCGGCCTCAAATCAGTTATTGGGTCAGCACCACGGGTGATTTGAAGCGCGCGTCCTTCGACGGAACGAATTGGAATGTCGATGTCGTCGATTCGATGGACAGTGTGGGCGGGTTTAATTCGATCGCGATCGACAGCCTGGGCAATACGCACATCAGCTACTTCGATTCCACGAACAGTAATTTGAAGTATGCCCATTGGGCGGGTACCATGTGGGAAATCACGACGGTCGATGCTCCTGGCGATATGGGGCGTTATGGATCTTTGGCCGTCGATGCGCAAAATCATCCCCACATCGCGTACCTTGATTTCGATGCGCGGGATTTGAAATACGCCACATTCGATGGCACGATGTGGAAAATCGAAACGATTGATCCCGCCGCTGCAGCGAATGCGACGAGTATCGTCGTCGATGCCGCAGGCCGTCCACATATCTTGTATTACGATGCCGCGTTTACGAACGACGTAAAGTATGCAAGCTGGGACGGGACGTCATGGGTGACGGAATTGGTGCTCGCGCAAGACGACGTTGGATACGCTCCGGATCTTGCGCTCGATGCGGGCGGCACGCCGCATATCGTCTTTAGCGATTTGACAGCAAAGTCCGTGCGGTATGGTCGCAAGACGCCCATGGGCTGGGTGTTTCAGACGGTGGACAAATTCACGAATGCGAGCGGCACGAATGCCATTGCGATCGACAGCAAAGGTCGCGTACACCTCGCTTTCGAGGATCCGAACAATTCGGATGTGCGGTACGCGCGGCAGTAACGTATACGTGCTCGCTCGTGCGTATGGCCGGCCATGAGCCAATGCGCTGGCACCTTCAAATAAAAATCTGGTACATTCGAATCGCCTCTTTCTGCTAGGAGACACCATGTCCATCCATATCCGTCTGTTGTCCGCTCTGTCGCTGCTCATTGCGCCCCTTGCTCTTGGTTGTACCGGCGAGACGCACGCACAACCGGACAAACTCGTTCGTGAGTACTTCCCGTCTTCAGCGCAAGCGTTGCTCGATTCGCCTCCGCAAGTGTCGGCGATACTTGCCGCCACAAATGATGGCGTGCGTTTGGGAAACTCGATGCATGTCGAAACGATTGTCCCGACAGACATGGACAGTGTGATCCGTGTTCGGCGAGGCTCGTTTGAAGTTCGTGTGCGCGAGGAAGGTCGGTCGGGTGAAGCGATGTTGCTCGATGGCGCCGTGGCATATTCGCGGCGCGGAGGCACGTCATTTTGGCGACCTACAGAACGTGGTTGCGAAGAGTGGATCGTTTTGGAAAATGGTACCGGTGACGGCCGCGAACCTGTCGCGTTATGGCATGTCGACGGGGCGCTCGTAGCACAACACGGCGAGCAAGTGGTGCTCAATGATCCACTTGGCGCGCCTGGGATAACCGTGCGCGCGCCTTTTGCGTTTACGCAGCGCGGAATGCCCATCACGCTGCGACTCGAAGCGCGTCACGACGCGATTGCTTTGTTTGCCGAGCCTATTGACGAGCCGGTGATGATTGACCCCGACTGGACCGATGTCGCGCCGCTCAATGCCACATCCTACGGCCATGAAGGCGTTACGCTTGCGGATGGGCGTGTGCTCGTTGCGGGACAATCAAGCGCACAAGGCGAGGTGTATGACGAAGCCACCAACAAATGGACGCCGACGGGGCCGCCTGTTACGTCGCACTTCGGCGGAGCTGCCGCATTGCTGGCGAACGGACACGTGCTTTTTACAGGAGGTGTCACTAACCTCAAAACGGCAGAGATTTATAATCCGGTGACCAATATGTGGACGGCGGTTGCGCCCATGTTGCTGGAACGAACGTATCAATCGGCCACGCGTTTGCCTGACGGACGCGTGCTTGTTGCGGGTGGGACCATTAGCGGAGGTTCGTCGCATGCGACGGCGGAAATCTATGATCCGGCGACAAACCAATGGACGATGACTGGATCCATGTTGAATGCGCGCCACAATCATGCCGCGACGTTGCTTCCCAATGGCCAGGTTCTCGTTGCTGCGGGCACGGGTGCGTCGACGATGTCCGAACTATACAATCCGGCCATTGGAACATGGAAAGCGACCGGACCCATGGTGACACAGCATAGTGTATCACCAGCGATTGTCCTATTGCCCAATGGCAAGGTGCTCTTGTTTGGCGGCACCGTTGGTAATAGTGGCTCTGCGCTGTACGACCCCACGACGAATACTTGGACAAACGCAGGTCTCGAGCCGAGTCCGCGCCTTTATAAGAGTGCGGCATTGTTGGTGGACGGCCGAGTGCTTGCAACGGGTGGATATTCCTCTGCTGCGGGGTATCATAAACAAGCTGAGATCTGGGATCTGGCGACGAACATGTGGACGGTGGTGACGCCGATGAACCATGTTCGCTCTCAACATTCGGCCAATCGTTTGCCCAGTGGAGCAATCCTTCAGTCTGCTGGGTTTGACGGAGTCGTTTTTTTGTAAAGCGCCGAGGTTTACAGAGTCCAAGGGCCCATCGGCGCCGGTTGTTTGGACGATAATGGTTGTGCCAGCGGTTTTTGCACCGCGGGAGTATGTTGCGATAGTGCTTGCGACGGGGTTTGTCAGGCATGCACGATTGCCACGGGCGCGCCGACCGACGGTACATGCGCGCCACTTACGGGTAAAACGTGTGACGATGGCAATGCGTGCACGCAAATGGGCGCGTGCAATGCAGGCACGTGCGCAGGAGCGAATCCTGTGACTTGTTCGGCGCTCGATGAATGTCATGTCGTCGGAATGTGCGATTCGCAAACGGGCAATTGTTCGAATCCGAATGCTCCCAATGGCACAACATGCACAGGCGGTAGTTGCCAAAATGGTATTTGCGTGAGCGCGTCGAGCAGCAGCTCATCATCGAGCACGTCAAGTAGCGGTGGTGGAATGGGCGGCGCTGGTGGGATGAGTGGCGGTGGAATGGGCGGCGGTGGTGGAATGGGCGGCGCAGGTGAAGGCGGCCGTGCCGGTAGCGGCGGTGGCCACGTGGATGACGACAGCGGTTGTGGGTGCGTTGTCGTCGGCGATGCGCGAGGGCCCGGATCGGCGATGGGAATCGCGCTGGCATTGGCGGCATTGGGCCGGCGACGAAGGCGGTGAGGCGAGGCGACTAGATTCGGGGGGTATGGGGGCGGAGCAGCCGGCTCGTCTTTTGGGCTTAGCCCAAAAGACTTAAAGAGCCGCCTGCGCGCCCCCCATCGTGACAGGCCTCGCGCAGCGCGTGTCCCACACGCGCGAAGCGAGCGTGCAAATCAAGACCCGCATTCAAACTACTTCCCCAACGATCCCACCGCCGCAAGCACTTCTTCGGGCGACGGCGGCTC
>JANORL010000523.1:0-1944 GCA_031415295.1 Polyangiaceae bacterium
ATTTTTTTCGTTTGCTGCTGACGGCCAACGATCAGTCGACGGGTCCGTGCAAGCTCTCGCTCTGCGGCGACACGGTCCATTTGTCGTTCGCCGAGCCGGTGGTCGCGTTTGCCAGCGAGCACGATGTCGCGGGGCTCTTTCACGAAATCGTTCAGGTCGCGGAACAATATCGCAAGGTGTTGTCCGAGCAGTTTGGGGCGGAGCCCATTCGAGAGAGCAACGCATGAGTTGTCGGGGTGCGTGTATCTATTGAATCCCTGCAACGATATTGGCAATACCGCCCGTTACCGCGATTGCCGATACCACCATCCCCGGCACGCCGATTGCCGCGCCGACACCGGAAACGGTAGCTGCGCCGCCGAGCACTTCGCCGCCGATTCCGCCAATGGTCGCAATGACGCCACCTACGATTTGCCCAATGGCCAAGCCAAACTTTACGGCATTGGACCGCTCGCCGATCAAGCCGACTGCATCGCCGAGCGAATGGCCAAACCCAACAAATGGCACCACGCCTTCGGCCACGCCAAACAGATAACTGCGCGCGAGCTGAAACACTTGGTTGTCACGGAAATCTGTCGATTCCGCCTCAACCGTGTTTTGGGGCAAATCCTCGCCACCGTCGCCAGTGGTACTCGTGTCGACAGATGGCGCTACTGCGCCGACCGTCGATGTGTCCTGCACAGGTGGTAATGTTTTTTGCGGCTGTCCTTCGCGCGGTGGATAGAGCTGATCCACCGTAATCGAGCCATCGGCGCCCGTCGTTACGCGCTCCTGGATGGGCAAAATGGGCGGCTTGTCCGGCTCGAATCCGCTCGGATCCACGAGCGTCAACGGATTGTTGAGCACGTATGCATACGCCGCAAAACTTTGCCCATCGTAAACGTTGGCGATGACCGGATCGGTCGTCGTAAATCGCGCTATGCGTGGATCGTACAGGCGCCCTTTCATGTTGACGAGGCCGAATTCGTCTTCCTCGTCGTGCCCTGTAAAACCTTGCCTCAAAAGTGGTTGGCACCTTTCCCATCTTGCAGCTAAGAATCTCCAGTTCTTTGGCGGAGAATCCGTTTTGGAATGCGTCGTTGTCTGGAAAATACCAATCCTCCCACTGATTGAATAGCTCGGCTGGAACATCTACATACGGAACCGCCTTTTGGTACTCGCGTTGCGAATCCTCGCTCGCGATTAGGGCAAGAGTTTCCAACACTCGCGCCCGCAAGTTGCTCGACAGCTCGCTCATTTTGACCTCACGGAGAAAACCACGGCACCTTTTCTCGGTGGGCTCCATGTCGCCAGCAATTACATTGCTAGGGCGATCTACGGCTATGATCCGGCTACCGGCTGTTTTTCGGAGAAATGGGGGTGGTCCCTCGAACCATGCAGACGCAGTCAAACGGTTGCCCAAACGAGATCTTCCGCTGAAAATTGTGCTTCATTAAGCACTTCCGAGATTTGTCTGTCAGCAAGGTTGGCAATGAGATCGCGGTCTGCGCGAAGAACCGGGGCATCCATGTTGGGTACCATAATCGTCGGTACACCTTTGACACGAAGCTCGGGTACAACACCTCTTACCTCGGCCGCCACTACAACGACCGGCCTGCGCATGTTGACGAATGCGACGACCCGTTGATTGACAAGGACCCGTGCCCAATTCTCCCCCGCCCCCTGATCCCAATCCTCAGTGGCTCCGGTGAGAGCCGAACAAAGCCAGGAGAGCACGGCCAGTGCTCCCGGCGGAGACGGTTCGGAAGAGATCGCAAGCCGAAGCGTTTCGTTGATATCGATGGTCACGGTGGGCTACCCTCGACGAATTGCGCGAACAGGTTGATGATCTCTGCGAGATTTCCAGGGCCCCCATAAACTCGGAACACATTGTCCTTCGTTTCCACATCAATCCAGTCGCACTTACAAGTAATCGAATAGATACAGCCCGATGATGATCGGGAT
>JANORL010000524.1:0-2918 GCA_031415295.1 Polyangiaceae bacterium
GCACGACGCGTTTCGAGCCCACAGCGCACCTTCGCGGGTAATCGCATGTATTGCTCGAATCGGCTCGCAACAAATACGGATACGAACCGTTGCTGAATTTATTTTGCCCGTCCAGGTGTTTCAATTGCCGAGGCCAGATCGCTTATTTTTGGCCCGTCCAGGGGTGCATAATCAATACCTTTCGGCACAAGGTCTGAATACGTGCGGTATATTGGGTCCATTATCCGATCCTGCATCTCTGACAGAATGAACCCAACGCCGCGCCGCACAACCTTACTTTCGTTCTCGCTACAATCCACGTCGGCTATCTGAACAATCTCGGTCAAGAGGTGCATACAGCTTTCCATCCGGGCCGTGATCTTTGCTGCAGTTTCTTTATCCATGCGACGAATCCTCCTCTCATCAAGAATCTCGAGGGCAACCTTGGCTTTCGAGACATTCATTTTTGCACTTTTGGAATTTCCAGCCAAAGTCGGGTGTGGGAAGCGTCGTGTCGCTGCAATAGATGATGCACTCCGCCTTCACTTGTTTGCAATTGGGCCCCGACGTTGCCGTGCGAATGATGTCTATCGTAATCGCCACGATAATTGTCACACCCAGGGCCGTAATGAAAATAGGTACCAATGCAATCGGAGCCGCTGCCGCTTGAACGATACCGACTTCTGCGCGTGAAGAGTACGTGCTTTCACTGCCCGAAAACGGCTTTGATGACCGCGACCACAATGCATCCTTGGGCACGCTCATGGCTGAAAGCGCGCGTTCGAAACATGCCTCCAACGATGTGTCTCGTAGCGTCGAGTCATGCAGCTTCACCTTCAATACCGTGCCTTGTTCATTGGCCCCAAGGTTGTATTGGAATGCATGGGAAGATCCAACCGACGGATGATTCATTGCTTCGACGCACCCCTTCATTTCCCGCGTCGTCGCTTCTGGCGCTTCGACGCCGGCGCGGTTCGCTATCCTTGGCAACTCTGGCTCACGAAGAACCACAGCAGGCCCTTCCTCTTGTACCGCGCCACCACATCCAAAAGCCGGCATGGCCGCGACGACCGCGCATGTAACCAGATTGCCTGTCACTCTTCGACAATTCAGGTCCTTCTCCTTTTTTTGCAACGTATTTCTATCCGAGTCCAAAAGCAAATTTTAAGACATGTTGACGTACATCACCGTCGGAACTCGTCGGTTCCAGCACTTTCATGCCAAGAGACCATTCCTGCGAAAAAGCCACCTTCGGCGCCGCGAACCCATTACCTTGGTTTCGCGCGATACGCCATTCTGTGATGGGATTCGTTGGTGTCGAAAATGCCGTCGTATCCGGCGTGAGCAAATCATCGAGCCCGTCGCCATTAAAATCCCCGAGCATGTAGCTCGCCAATCGTGACATCGGCGCCGCGATTGTCGTCGCAATATGCTCGAATCCCGTACGTGTTTCTGCGTATTGAAATCGATTCTCGGGCTTGCACGCACCATCTGCCCCGCATTCTCGAGCCGACACGAGCCGCGTGCGGCCCGTCATTTCGCTTTGCTCGTAGCCGAATTCGTACCTGCGTACCAGATCGTCGCCACTACGCGTTTGCACTTCATCCAGGCGCAACGCGCTTTGGAACGCCATGCCCGCCGAGTAAATCGTCCGCACGTCGCCAGCGTCTTTCGTCCCGTACACGAAGGAAACCGCGCGTGTTCCTTGCTCGCCGTCGAATCCCGCATACCTTACTTCATCGAGCGCGTATTCCGCGGTAAAACCCTCGTTGCTTTCCGCGAAACAATACTCGTACGTCATTGTGGAACCACGCGCGTCCCTCGTTTCCGTCGCGAGCCAAGCACGCGGATTCCCATTTTTTGCACGAGGTCGACTGGCTGCAGTTTTCCCGTACTCGACAATCCAACCCGATGGCAAAAACGCTTCAAAATACGATTCGTCTGTCGTCGCAAGGTATTCGACGACCTTGACCTGTGTATCGGGAAATGTGCGGTATTCAATGGTATCGCCATTCTGCGCGACCAAAACCAAACGTTTGCCGTCGAGGCACCGGGCATCGTCCGCGTCGTATTGAACCGCGCGTATTTCACTGTCGATCGCCATCGTTTTAGGACATCGCGTAATCGATGAAACACCAGAAATAGAGAAGCCCACACCAAGCACGCCATTGCTGCTTGCGCTGCTATACGAAATGGAAAGTGAAGGCTCGACACCCGCTCGACCGGGCGGAACGACGAGCTGCATGCTCAATGCACTCTCGCCGCTGTTGGTGACGCCGTAGGTCACCGGAAGCGTTCCGGGCATCAGCGCAACCGGCGAGGTGCGGCGCGGGAAAATGGCAAGCTGCTCATGCTGCGGCCGACAAATCGACGTTTGGGTGCTTTTCGCTTGACGATCGGGTTCGCATGAGCATCCGGCTTGAGCAAACACGCAGGTTAGCAGCAACCATAACGGAGCAAACCGCATCAGCGGGCGTCGGAGCGCTTGTAACGCTTGGGCAAACACGTGCGCGAGCAACAACAAAACCGCTCGAACCCCAAGAGTCGCGCTGACCATGGAAGCCTCCTGTGTCGATCGTACGGGAAATGGGTTCTGTGTGTACACGAGCAATCGGTGACATCGCGGCAAATTCGTGACCCAAGCAACTGGTCTCAAAAATCTACCTGCCTTCGATAAAAGTTTTCGCGATGAAGCCCCCGATACACTCTAGTCTTTTAGAAGCGCGGAATGCGCCGCCGTGCACACACACAATGCTGCAATGGATTTCGCTGCATCCAAGGGCAATAGCGTGATCCTGAACCGGATCAGTTTCGCCATCGTCGTGCCGCTTGTTGCTCCCAACAGCAGCCAAGATGTTCTCGGCGTGCTCTGGCGCGATTTGGAAACGCTCGCGCAGTTTTAGCCCAACGACCTCGAACTCGTCGTCGCCGTCGCCCAC
>JANORL010000525.1:0-28360 GCA_031415295.1 Polyangiaceae bacterium
ATGGGGGGCGTAGCCCCCCATCGTAAACTGGCTAGAGTGCAAGAGTCGGGTCGCGAAGCGAGCCCGACGAATGCACTGACTAGGGCCGTTCGAGCGTAAGCGAGAACGTGCCTGGCTTTCATAGCAGGGGTCCGGGGTGAAACCCCGTCAAACCGTACTTCCCACTACATCACCTGGCGGCCGCCTGGCGGAGGGGTGGCGGCGAGGCGTTTCCGCCACACCAAATCTGCATGAATGTCCGGGAAACGCGATTGGCTTGGAAAATGCTGATACGCCCCGCATGCAAACTCTCATTGAAACGACGCACGATGGGCTCGAAGTTCGCGTTCCTTTCGACTTGAACCTCGAAGACGCACCAACTTCGCTATTGCCAGGTCCGCGAGAAAGGGCTGTCGACCAAGGCATTGGCGCGTTGACGGATGCTGACTTGCTCGCGATTCTGTTGGGAACGGGTTTGGCGGGTTGTCCCGTCATGCAACTTGCGTATGCGCTCATCGCGCGATTTGGCGGACTTGCGGGCATCGCACGACTTGGTCCGCAAGCGATTGCGGAACATCCAGGCGTGGGTATGGCCAAGGCATTACGAGTGACCGCAGCACTCGAAGCTGGGCGCCGTTCGATCATGCATTCTTTGAAGCCGCGTCCCGAGATTTTCACGTCCGTTGCAGTGGCGGAATGGTTTACGAGTCGTCTGGGATGGAAGGATCAGGAAGAATTATGGTTGTTATCCCTCGATGCACGGCATGGAATGCGTAGTGCGCGTCGAGTGGCACAAGGGGGGCTGCATGGCGTGCATTTGACGGCGCGCGACATACTCACGGCCGGCTTGCAAGATGCCGCTGCCGCGGTGATTCTCGTGCACAATCATCCCAGTGGCGACCCGATGCCTTCGCGCGAAGATCTCGAAATGACCCACCGAGTTTCAATCGCGGGGCGATCGATCGGCATGCCACTCATCGATCACGTCATCGTTTCGAGCACGGGTCGATACACGTCGATGCTTGACCTGGGGATGCTTCCGAGCAATTAGAACGCTTGGTTTTCCCTAGCCCTTCGTTGCGGCTCGGGTAATGATGCGCCTAGACCCCCGTTTGCCTCGCCTCCCATGCCTCGCTTGCCCCTGACCGAACCAACGCTTCTTTTTTCGGTCAAAGCACCTCGCCCCTGGGCAGGTTTCGTCGAACGACCTGTGGTGACGGACGACGCGATTCTCGTCGCGGGAAGCGGCACGTGCGCACGTCTTTCGGTCGACACAGGCAAACCTATCTTCACCGTTTCGGTGCAACATGCGAGCGCCGAGAGTTACATCGGTTTGCCGTTCCCTCTCGAAGATGGTCGAACGTTGCTGCCGGTGTATGAAAAAGACGCCTGGTTGCGGGTGTTCGTCATCGCGCCAGATGGCACGCTCGACTCGTCGGATTCACCCGGCGCCGAAGAACAGGCTCTCGGTAACGACATGCGCATCGTTGCACATGACGCGGGCTGCAAGTTTTTCCTCATGCCGCTCGCTCCGGCCATTGGTTTGGGCTCCAACGATTACCTCATTTCGTGGATATATCGACAAGTCAGTTTTTACCGGACAGAATGCCGGTCGCTCAAGAGGGGTTTACGTTGGGGCAGTGATGAAGCGATGTTGGCTTCGACCAGTGGCGTCGTCGTGGGTGTAACGGCGCCTGTACGGAGCACCGGCGCACGTGGAACAATCGTCGCTCGGTCGATTGACGACGGCACGGACCTCTGGTCGCTCGATGCTCGTCACAAGACGATTGCTGCAGCGTTCGCGGGTTTGGTAATGGTGATCGACCGCTCGGCGCGGTTTGTCGAAAACTTCACGCGACGTATTGAATGCGAAGAAGACCTCGTGAATGCGATTGCTGAAGACCCTGGGCTCATGGGCGCAGCGCTCGACCGTCTGCAACGCGACTTTCTCGCGCAGCGACCTTTGCAAAGTTCGACGCGTTTGTCGGCGCGTAGTGCATTGACGGGAACCGAGCGTTGGACCGCGCTCATACCTGGAGAAATCGTATCGATTCGCGCCAATGAGCATGTGCTTGCGCTCGTCGGAATCGATGGTACGACAGCGACCCTCTATCGCCATGATCTGACAACGGGGGCATTACGAGGCGCCACGTCACTTGGTGCTGGATGGCCTGTATCGCCGCTCGATCCGTGGAGTACACGCGCATCATTTGATCTTTGGTCCGCGGACTTGCCAGTGCTGGTGGACATGGACGAAGAAATTCTCCTTTGGGCGAGTCCCGAAGCGCTTTTCGCGGAACGAATCGATCCTCCCTATCACAAGTTGTGGACGTGGCCGTTGCCTGCGCCTTGCCGAGCATTTCGGCCGCGCGTGGTGGATCGGTTTTTGAGTGAACCGGCCATTACGGGAGGAACGGATCGAATTTTCCTTCGGGACGGATGGAGCCTTTGGGGGATAGGGTCGAAGCATTAATTTCGATCGGAAATCCGTGACTGCGGGCCCAAACCAGGCGTATCTTGCGGCAATGTTGCTGCTCGTCGTAGCGCCACCTCGCGAAGCTGCGCGTATCCGCGAATCACTCGAACCGCAAAACACCAGCTCGAGCGTTCGATTCGCCGACACGATACAGTCGGGGCTTGCTGCGCTGCACAACCAGCAATGGGATGCAATCATTCTGGCGCATCCGGAAGGCACGTCCGAGTCATCGCTCCCATTGGATATTTACGTCGACCTTGCTCATGGGGCTCCCGTCATCGTCCTGGTCAATACGATTGGCGAAGAAGCGGCAGCGGAATTGGTTCGCGCAGGAGCGGCGAGCGTCGTATCTTTTTCGCGCTTAACGCGTTTGCCTGCGGTGCTCGAACGCGAAGTACGTATGCGCAAGGATGCCGACGCCGAGCGACATCGCTTGCTACAAGTACAAAAAATGGACGCTCTTGGCATTTTGGCTGGAGGCGTTGCGCATGATTTCAACAATATTTTTGCGGCGATTCTGTGTAGTGCCGAAGTCTTGCTCCATGATTTTCGCCGCAATTCCAATGCCGGTGAAATGCCGGAAGTCGTTTTCGAATTGCAAACGGCCGCGTTACGTGGAGCTGATTTGGTGCGCCAAATTCTGACTTTCAGCAGAAGTGCGGACAAGCATCGCGCGCCACTCGACACGGCGTCCACCATACAAGAAACCATCGGTTTGTTACGAAAAACCTGCCCAGCAAATGTCAACATTCGTCTGGTTCTACGATCGTATCCCTTGATATTGGCCAATGCTTCCCAACTGCAACAAGTATTGACGAATATCTGCACGAATGCATTTCAAGCAATCGACAATGCCACAGGCACCGTTTCCCTCGAAGTCGATGCTGTCACCATTGACGCAACCTTCGCGCAAACGATTGCCGGTCTTCGCAAAGGCGCGTATGCGCATATTCGGGTAACGGACGACGGTCCTGGAATGGACGCTCATACCCTCGAACACATCTTCGAGCCTTTTTTCACCAAAGGAGCGGGCAAAGGAGTGGGACTAGGCATGGCGATCGTGCATGGAATCGTGCTGGCTCATAATGGAATCATTCGCGTCCAAAGCATCACGGGCCAAGGCACGACAGTAGACTTGTGGTTTCCTAGAGTTGTTGGAGAGGCAAAAACGAGTACGAATCAAAAAGCGAGCGTCATGCACGGAAAAGGCGAACACGTGCTCATCGTGGACGACGAAGTAGGTTTGGCGCGCATTTTCGGTCGCCTGCTGCAAGGCATTGGTTATCGTGTCACTGTCCAAACGGAATCGGCAAAAGCGCTCCAAGTCTTCGAACAAGACCCCTCGTCGTTTGACGTAGTGCTGGTCGACCTGCACATGCCGCCGCCGGGAGGTATCGAAGTGGCTCAGCGTATCCACGAATTGAGGCCCGAGCTGCCCATTTTCATGATGAGTGGTTTCAGCGACATGCTTGGTAATACGCTCCCGAAAGACCTGCGAATCGCAGCTATTTTGCAAAAACCAGTCACCCGTGAAACACTCGCGAACGAACTGCGCCGCGTGCTCGACCACCCCGTCACGAAATGAAATACACGTCGACGGCGTTTTCGGCTGTCCCGCACGGTCGAATTGCGCTATCCCCGACGTCGCGTGACCTCGACTTCCACTGCCGCATCCGCTGCTCGCCGCCCAACGATTCCTCATTTGCCAGCACTCGACGGTCTCCGAGGTTTGGCGGTCTTGGGGGTGCTCTTGTTTCACGACGGGCGTCTGCCTGGCGGTTATCTCGGCGTCGACTTGTTTTTCGTCCTCTCGGGGTATCTCATCACGTCTCTGCTCCTGGCAGAATGGTCGGCCGGCCAAAGAATCGACCTGGCCGCATTTTGGATACGTCGCGCACGCCGACTCTTCCCGGCACTGCTCGCTCTATTGCCTGCCGTTGCACTGTACGCGGCGACGATGGCCAAACCTGCCGAACTTTTGCGCATTCGTTACGATGGTTTCGCCACGCTCGCGTACATTGCCAATTGGCGGTCGATTTTCGCCGGTCGTAGTTATTGGGACATGTTCGAAGCGCCTTCACCGCTCGAACACACCTGGAGCTTGGCCATTGAAGAACAGTTTTACGTCGTATGGCCTTTGCTCACCGTCGCCATATTAAAACTGTCTGGTGGCTCGCGCCGCGTCATGCTCGGTACGTCGTTGATCCTTGGCATTCTCTCTACCTTCGCATTGACGTGGTTTGGCACGACAATCGGTGGAACCGATCGCGCGTATCTTGGAACAGATACGCGTGGCGCGGCCATTCTTTTTGGCGCGGTATTGGCGTGTTTCTTGGCAGGACGCGACACGTCCCCATCGCCCCGCCCTTCGCGTTTGCTCGACGGCTTTGGCCTTTTTGCCGCACTGGGCCTTGGAGTGGCCTGGGCACGAATGGACGGTCAACACGCTTTTCTTTATCGTGGAGGGTTTTTCTTAACGGAACTCGCGGTCCTGGTGCTCATCGTTTGCGCCACACGCGGCGCACAAAGTCTCGTTGGCCGCGCGTTTGCCTTTCGTCCACTTACCTGGGTGGGCCTCATCAGTTATGGCCTGTATTTGTGGCATTGGCCCATTTACGTGGTTCTTTCACCCGAACGAATGCATTTTTCGGGACTGCCACTCACTGCATTACGTTTGTCCGCGACATTTGCCATCTCGCTCGTATCGTATCGTTTCCTCGAACAACCCATTCGTAAGCATGGGTTGCCTTTCGGTAAAGCCATTTGGGTACTGCCGACCATTGTCGGTCTTTGCACAGCTATGCTTTTGGCCACCACGAGGTACATTGCGACGGCTCGTGCCGGCCTGCAAAATTTGACCTGGGCCGCGATCATTCCGCCAGGCACGAAAAGCGTTCTCGTCGTCGGAGATTCTGTCGCGCAAGCGCTCGGAGAACGAATGCGTTCGGTGCAAGCTGGCAAAAAAGTCATGATTGCCGAACGAGGAACGCCGAATTGCAGCATTCTCGAAGGAACGTTACCAACGTTATCTCTTGCCAATCGGCCGCATGATGGTGGTGATTGCGACACACGTTGGGAAAAAGACGCGTCGGTTCTGCATCCCGACATCGCTCTCGTCATTTTGGGCGGAGGTCATTTTGCACCTGTTGAAATCGATGGCACCTGGCAAAGGCCATGCGAATCGGGTTGGACCAAAGCGTACAGCGCAGAACTCGAAACGAACGTGCGAAAAATGATTCCCAACGTGGGTCAATTGTGGCTCACGCGAGTTCCTTATCCGCTCGGCGTTTGGTACAAGCCCGAACGCGACAGTCACGTTGATTGTTTTAATCAAATGATCGACGACGTCGCCTCGCGATTTCCCACGGTGCGAGTTCTCGATTTGGCAAAACACGTTTGCCCAGCGGGAAGTGCCAGTTGCGCCAAAGAAAGCGCCGGCGTTCTCATTCGCCCCGATGGGCTTCATTTTGCTGGTGATGGCGCGAAAGAAACGGCGCTGTGGGTACTCGATCAACTACAATGAGCGGGGTTTCACCCCATACCCCACGAGGGCTCCCCGCCCTCGACCCGGCAAGGGGCAATGCCCCTTGACCCGTGCATTGGTTTGTCCGCTACGCGGTCAAACCAAAAATATTAGTTTATGCTTCTTCGGTGCCGTTAAACAGGCACCCTGGTTTGATTCGACCGCGTAGCGGACGAATCAATGCAAGGTCCAGGGCTGGCCCTGGCGCGGGTCCAGGGGCGCGGAGCCCCTGGTCTGGTCTGGTCTACCCGTCGGCGTTGATTCGCGCGACGATTTCGGCCAATTTCGCGGCCGCTTGTTCGTTTTCGACTTGGCAGGTACCCGCTGCATCGTGCCCGCCGCCGGCGTATTCGAGCATCAATGCACCGACGTTGGTCTTCGACGAACGATCGAGAATGGATTTCCCCGTCGCGAAAACCGTATTTTGTTTCTTTAGGCCCCACATCACGTGAATCGATATGTTGCACTGGGGAAACAACGCGTAAATCATGAAACGATTGCCCACCCAAATCGTTTCTTCGCCGCGTAAATCGAGCACCACGAGGTTCTTGTGCACCGTCGCGCAACGTTGAATTTGATCGACGAATTTATCCTTGTGCTCGACATACATGTCGACGCGCTCTTTCACGTCGGGTAGCTCCAGAATCTCTTTCACCGAATGCTGCAAACACGCATCGATGAGCCGCATCATCAAGTCATAGTTCGATATACGGAACTGCCGGAAACGACCAAGACCTGTACGCGCATCCATGACGAAGTTGAGCAGCACCCAATCTTCAGCATCGAGAATCTCTGCACGAGAGAATTGCGCCGCATCGGCTTTGTCGACGGCGTCCATCATCTCGTTCGGAATGTCGGCAAATTTTTCTTTGCCGCCGTAATATTTCCACACGACGCGCGCCGCCGATGGTGCATGCGGATCGATGATGTGATTGTCATGCAGGCCTACACGTTGCGTTTCGCTCGAGTGATGATCGAACGCGAGGTGGACACCTGGAACGTACGGGAGGTTTGTCGTGATGTCCCGATGCGACACGGAGACCTTGCCGTCTTGCATGTCCTTCGGGTGAACGAACTTGATCTCCTCCAAAATCCCTAGCTTACGTAGGAGCACGGCGCATACGAGCCCGTCGAAATCGCTCCTCGTCACCAGCCGGAACTTGTCTGCCATGATCTAGCCTCCCGATCCTGTACGGCCCGGGAGGATAAACCAAAAGCATACGTCTCGAAAAGATCTCGATCGACTTCAACGTATTTTATGGCGTCACGGTGCGGCAGGTGTGCACCACGGCTCCGCACTATCGGTACTGACGACCACTTCGCCAGCACCGGCTGAAAGATCCAGCGTTCCTTCCCAAACGGTCGTCGTGGTGGGCTGCACATCCGTCACGTTTCGAACGATACGCAACGACATCGAACCGCTTTCGATGGTCGACACGTCTGCACCATAGTCAAAAACGCAGTTGCATTTGCAGCGCGAACCTCCCGCCGATGCTTGCGGGGCATCGACTTCCGTAAAGACCACGGTTTCGCCATCCCGCGTCACGTTGATCGAATGATCCCCGCAACAGTTGAGCTGGATCCGCGCATTGGTCAATCCTAGAGTTTTCGTCACAGCGTCGTAATTCCAAAGCAATCGTTCCGCATCACAATACGTGGCGGGGTCCGGTTGCGGGATTTTTGCGCCGGTTCCTCCTGCGACAAACCCTCCACATTCGCTGATGAGCGGCGCGACATCAAAGTCAACAGCTGGCGTTCCGGTACCTGCACCACCACCTCCGCCTCCGCACGCGACAAACGACAGGGCCGTGAATGCAACAGCAGCAACGTACTTCAGGACAAGCTTTTTCATATTCGTCTCCCAAGGGCGAAATCGCCCTCTCCGAGCTTGACACGGATGAGTCGTACGTCTACCGCATGACGCCGTGCACCGCGACGATCCTATTTATCTCGACCACAACGCGACGACACCCATTTTGCTCGAAGTATTCGAAGCGATGGTGCCGTGGCTCATGGATGGTTTTGGCAATCCATCGAGCGGCCACGTGTACGGAAAACGCGCGAAAAGTGCCGTTGACGAAGCCCGCGAACAAGTTGCTCGGCTTTTGGGATGTTCGAGCGAAGAAATCATTTTTACGTCGGGCGGCACTGAAGCCAATAACCTAGCCATCCGCGGCGTACTCGAAGCGTTTCCCGAAAAAAAACATATCATTACTTCCGTCATTGAACACCCCGCAACAGCCAATCCGTGCAAATATTTGGCACGGCACGGATTCCTACAAGACGCGCTAGGCGTCGATCACTGGGGGCAAGTGAATGCAGACGAAGTCGAGGACACACTCGCTGCAAATACAGGCCTCGTGACGATCATGCACGCGAACAACGAAACCGGCGTGCTTCAACCAATTACGGCCATTTCCCGCGTTGCGCATGCCAATGGTACTTTTGTGCATACGGACGCCGCACAATCGCTCGGCAAAGTCCCCGTCGATGTCCATGCACTCGGCATTGATCTCTTGTCGATTGCGGGGCACAAGTTGTACGCACCAAAAGGCGTGGGCGCTTTGTATATAAAAAAAGGCGTGCGCATTTCGCCATTTACGCTGGGAGCTGGACACGAACGCGGCATCCGCCCCGGCACCGAAAATGTCGCTTCCATCGTGGCGCTTGGTGCCGCTTGCGAAATGGCCCAGAAAAACCTCGTCGTAGGTGCCAAATGCGTGCAGGTTTTACGAGACGACCTTTGGACACGATTGCAACAGCAGGTGCCGGGCATTGCATTGAATGGTCATCCGATCGAACGTCTGCCGAATACCCTGTCCGTGCGTTTTCCGAACGTATCGGGCACGGCACTTTTGGCAGATACCCCGGGCATTGCAGCATCGACCGGATCGGCATGCCACGACGGCCACGAATTGGCTTCAAGCGTCATCACGGCCATGGGCCTTCGTGCAGAGGAAGCTTTGGGAACGGTTCGTTTGACGCTGGGACGAGGAACGACGCAAAGACACGTCGAGCAAGCCGCGAAGTTATTGTCCGACGCCTGGACACGGCGGACTCAATCGCTTCGCTGAGAGGGTGTTGATCAGACTGCTCGCTTCCGTCGGTCGGTCGGACTTACTCAGCGTACGATGTACGCTTCCGTCGTCCTCCCTAGCATCGCACCGGTCGCGACGCCTGAATCAACACCCTCTAAAGCGACGAACGATTTCATTCTTCAGCGGCGACTTCCGCAACCTCAACGTGCGCCATTTGGCCCGTGCGCCAGAAGCTCAACGAAAGAAGAGGCGAATAATCCGGTTTGGGCAAAACGGCCCATGCTGCTTCCGTTCGTTCACCACGAGATACGCAACATTTGGCGCACAAACATTCGTCTTTGTACATGCTACCAAAAAGCTGATCCCAGATCTTGAAGAAAAATCCGGTATGGTACGGGCGCCGCAACGTCGATTTCGCATGGTGTAAATAATGCTGGAACGACGAATTGATGATGGGATGATGGGCATCGGGCCAATCGAGTTCGTACCCCGAATGCAAGTACACACCATATGCATAAAAGAAGACGGCAAAAATCCCGAAAAGCAAGTCCATATTGATGGGCATGATGAGCGGGAAAATCACGAGTGGCGAGGCGCGAACGAATTGGTCGATAGGCATGTCCGCAATGACCGAAAACGGACTCGGATTGTAAAACGCATGGTGATGTCGATGCTCTTTCCACGCGATGCGACTGACATGCCCGAGCCTGTGGTACGCAAACTCGAAAAAGTCCGATACCAAACAAACGACAAAGAATGACAGCACGAGATACCCAACGCCGTAGGTGCTCGTGCCGCAATATGCTTTCGAATATCCGCTCTCGACGAGGTGCAGGGCCAATGCCGGACACGCCGCGGCGGTGACGAGCCCCTTGAGCATCTGAATGACTTCTTTGCGCACCAATTGTGCGGACGGGTAGTTCGGGTTGGATTTTCGTTTCCACTGTTCAAACGTTGGATTCATGTAATAACGGCGGAAGACGAACCCGGACATGACAAACATCGACGCGAGAGCCAGCAGCGTCAACACGATCCAGGTTGTCAAAAAATTCCCGCCTTTGGCGACTTCACACAGCATACCCAGCTCCTTCACGCACGATCGCGCCCTTACGTTCAGCGTACAGGCAGCGCCACATTGAAGTCCATCGAAAACTTCGACACTTGCGACGCGACAAGCGCCACATTTTGATGCATCCTTGGCACGTCGTTCCCATGCCCATCTCAATTCCTTTCTTGTTTCTGCTCGTCAGTGTCGTCTGTGCGATGTTCACCGTAAATGCGCTCCGACCCGCTTTGCGAATGGGACCACTGCTTGGTCCGAGTTTTTTTGCTGCGTGGCTCACCGGGGAGCTCGCACTGCACCATGTGTTTTGGCAAGTGTGCCTTACCGGATTGTTCATTTGGGCGACTGGTCTTCAAGAATGGCCGAGCGTTGTGGCCCTCGTGGTGGCATGTTTGTCCTGGATAGGTCTGGGATGGACATTGGTGCAGTCGCGAAAAGCCAATGAGATCATGGAAGGCGTTCTCCGAAATGGCCTGGGTGTCCATTACGAAGAAAATATTCCCGCGGAACTACGGCAAGGTTTGCCGGAGCGGCTCAGCTTGCGACAACGTCTTTTGCCGCTGGCGATGTTCGACCGACGTGTCGAGTGTATCAAGAATATCGTGTATTCCAAAACAGGTGGAATCGATTTGAAGCTCGATGTCTACCGGCCCAAAGGTTTGCCACCGGGGGCATCGTGTCCGACGGTATTGTTCGTGCATGGAGGTGCGTGGATGATCCGCGGCAAGGACAATCAAGGAAAGCCTTTGGCGAATCGATTGGCCGCGCACGGGTGGGTGGTCGTTTCGATCAATTATCGCTTGTCGCCTCGATTTACATTTCCAGCGCACATCATTGACGTAAAAAGCGCCATTCGCTGGATTCGTGAACACGGGAAAGAATACGGGGCGAATCCGGATTTTATCATGATTACTGGAGGGTCTGCGGGCGGGCATTTGGCATCGTTGGCCGCCCTGACGCCGAACGATCCGAGGTATCAACCAGGTTTTGAAAACGTCGATACGCGGGTGCAAGCGTGCGTGCCATTTTACGGAGCGTACGATTTCACGGATCGACAAGGTTACTGGAAACATTCGTTGCTCGTCCCGATGCTCGAGCGATTGGTCTTCAAAAAGCGGCTTGCCGACGCCCGAGAAGAATTCGATTACGCGTCACCGATGAGTCGCGTGTGCGCAGATGCGCCGCCATTTTTGGTGATTCACGGGCAAATGGATTCGCTGGTACCGGTCGAGGACGCGCGGCTGTTCGTGAAATTGTTACGGGAAAAAAGTAATGCGCCGGTGCTCTATGCCGAGCTGCCAGGGGCACAACATGCGTTCGAGGTATTCCCATCGGAGCGGACGGGGCACGTGCTCGCGGGTGTGGAAAGGTTTGTCGGGGCCGTTTACGGAATGTGGAGTGGGACGAAGGAGCGAATCGAGACGAAAAACGAGGCCAAGGAGCGCGTGTGCTCGTGAAAAGTTTCTATAACCTCCCGCGTGTCGCCTTATTTATGTATTTCTCATGTTGCTGTCGATTTTGTTGTTTTTGCTGGCGCTGGTGAAATTCCTCGGCATCTTTTTCGAGTTTGGCGATATGGTCGTGGGGCGGTTTATCCAAAGAGATACACGCGCCGACGCCTGCCTCGATGGGACTGTCGAAAATGGATATCCACAATTGCCTGCGTGAACGGTCAAAAAGACAGCTCAAGTCTAGACGTGTCGCAAGAGCCACGGCTTGAAGCTCGATTGCGCGAACGCGCAGGTCATGAACTTTCATTCTTTTTTGTTTTCGTTTCCATTGTTCTTGCAGACGCGTTGTGATCGTTTCGACAATTCGTACAACGTGGGGAACGTCGGCAACGAGACGCATGGTCACGTCATCCCCGCATTTCATTTGAAGCGTATCGTCCACGAAGAGCAGCTCGAGGAAATGATTATACCAATTGTATTCCCAGTCCGTTTCGGGAAGCAGATGGCTGACGTTGATATCGACGTCGACAATTAATTCGTTGCGCGGTTCAGACGACGAGAAATACGATCCGACGCCTTCAATTCCGAGTTCTTTTTGGAACGATTCGAGCGTTGCGCGTTGTTCCGCTTCCCCCACGACGTGCACGACTGGCGCATTGGGAGATCGCGTTGCATCGACGATATTCGCGACGGTTGTGTCTCTGAGACTCATGGCAGCCCCTCGAGTGAATATGGTTCACGGTCAAACGGCAAACCAAGCACATGGGTTTGACGTTGTCAAGGGGACAAACGCGAGGATGGGGCGGCGGGGTTCGGCTATGAAAAGTGGTTGGCACCTTTGACCGCGGTCGGGGGCTGCGCGGACAACGAGACGCAAGTTTCTTCAGGCGCATGCCTTGTACGCTTGACGTACTACGTACAGTATGGTACGCGTCGGATTCGTGATTCGATCGTTTCGATGTAAGAAAACCGCCGCTCTCTTTGGCGGCAAGGACGTTCCGGCTTTCCGGGCATTTCGGCAACAGGCCGAACGGAAACTCCTCATGGTAGAGAACGCACCCACACTCGACGACCTTCGCGTACCGCCAGGCAACCGATTGGAAGCTTTAAGGGGCGGCCGTAAAGGGCAACACAGCATTCGGATCAATGACCAATTTCGCGTTTGCTTTCGATGGACATCCGAAGGACCGGAAGACGTCGAAATCGTCGATTATCACTGATTGGTTCATTGGTTCAACGGAGGTTTGTCTTCATGCGTAATCAAATGCGTCCGATTCACCCTGGTGAAATATTGCGCGAGGAATTCGTTGCACCTCTTGGACTGAGCGGCAATGCACTTGCACGCGCATTGTGCGTCCCGGCCAATCGAGTCAATGCGATTCTCAAAGAAACTCGAAACCTCACGGCTGACACAGCGCTTCGTCTCGCGCGGTTTTTCGGGACTACGCCAGAATTCTGGATGAATTTACAGAAGACGTACGAACTGCGTTTGGCGGAAGTCACAGCGGGACCTGCCATTGAACGTGCTGTTCAACCAAACGGTCCGGGTCTCGCTTCTTCCGGACAAACGAATGCGCCCAAGCGGAGCAAGAAGGTGGCGTAGTTGGAGCCTCGTGCCTCGATTGCGGCCAGGGCGCAGGCCAATGCAGTCATGCGTCCCCATATCGAATCCGTGTGCCGCGACAATGGCGTTCGAGCACCAATCATTTGCACGCCAGAAGAACTCACCGTGGAAGACCCAACATGATTCACGACCCCATCGTCGACGAAGTCCGCGCCATTCGTGACGCCATCGCAAGCGAACACAACTACGACATCAATGCCATCTTCGATATGTTCCGCCGTATGGAAGCCGCGAGCGGACGGCCGCACGAAACCCTGCCTGCAACAAACCGACTCATTGCAGACGAGGATCTTCCGGACAAACCCTAGCCTGCTTCGATGATCAACCCCACCCGACAAAACGTTCGTCCCTCCAAACAATCGTTTGTCCTCCAACCATCTACAGCGCTACAACGTCGACGCCACCACTTCATCGAGCGACGCTTCATCCACGAGGCCCGTCATGTACTTGACCACGCGGCCTTCGCGATCGATCACCACAAGGCTCGGCAGCTTCTCCACGTTGTATTTGCGCGACGCATCGCGCGTCGTGTCCATCACGATCGGGTACGACAAACGCTGCTTCAACGCATGCGATCGCGCCACTTCGGGCGGGTCGTCCACGTTCACACCGAGCACCACGAGCCCTTGCTTTTCGTATCGTCTCGCGATCCGATCCAAGATCGGCGCTTGTAACGTGCACGGTCCGCACCACGTCGCCCAAAAGTCCAGCACCACCGGATGCCCTTTGAGCCCCGACACGTGCACCGGTGCGTCCGACTCCAAGTTCGCCACGGCGGCAAACGCCGCATCCGGCGCTGTCTTGCCTTCCAAAGGCGTCGTCGACCCTTTGAACCGCGGCAAAAACGCCAGCAACGCGAGCGCCCCCACGACGAGCACGATGGCCAACGAACCAAGTGGTGACTTGTCTTCCGTGCGTGATGGGTCGGTCATGCGAAGAACTGTTCATAGCAAGTTCTTTGCGTCTACGCCCCTGCGCAAACCCCTGGTATCGTGCCCGTCACACGACGGCCTTCCGTCGTAATCTTGCAAAAAGCAAAAAACTTCGGATACGCAAGCTCCCGGTTTGACATTTGGGGCTTCGGGTCGCCTTAGGCACCCTTCGCCCCAAGCCCCCAAGCCCTCATGCCGAACGCAGAAATCCGCGTCGGAGGAAACATGCTCGATCGCCCGAACTCGTCGACCGACAACACAGCCCGCATCAAAGGTCAGCGCCCACCGCCCGGAGCGCTCGAGCTTGCAAAATGGCCACCCGACGATGCTGACGTGCCCGCCGCACCAGGTGGTGGAATGCCCACCGCACCCAGTGGCGGAGGCGGTGGCGACATGGGTGATGGAGATTTTCGCAAGGGCAAAACGAGCAGTCTCGTGTTCGGCATCCTTGGTTTGCTCGTCGTTGCCGGTGTGGGTGCAGGCGTCTACTTCGGCATGAAAGAAGGGCGCCAGAAGATGACGGTCGAAGAGATCGTCAAGGAAAAGAAAAACATCTTCGTGCTGCCCAAGAAGGATCAAGGGCCGCTCTGGCGTAAATGGGCCGGCGACGAAGGCGAGTGGGCGCTGCAGCAAGAAGCCTTGATCCAGCTCGCGTACGCCGAAGATCCCGAAGGCGTCACGTTTGCGACAAACGCACTCGCCAAGCCTGATCATCGCGTGCGCGGTGTGTGTGCGCAAGTGCTCGCGCATTACGGTTCGCCCAAAGCCGACGGCGCGAAAGCTGCGCTTTTGGCCGCGTTGAAAGAAGCCGACGATAGCGACAAACCCCAGATCGTGTGGACGCTCATTTCGCTCAAGGAACCGAGCGTGTTCAAAGACGCGATGGATCAGTACCGCAAAGGTTATCTTTCGAAGGTGGAACGTCTCGGTGGTGGTACAGCGTTCGACCCGGAAAAACTCGCTGCCCTCGTGCCGCTCGACGAGTTTCAGAAACTAGCCGCAGACGAGAGTTCGTCCGTGCGCCAACTGGTGGCGACACTTTTGTCCCGTGATGCGACTCCGAAATGGACGCAAACGTTGATCCAGCTCGTGAAAGACAAGGACGTCGAAGTTGCGCGTGAAGCCGCAACGGGTCTGGGCAAAATCGGCGATGAAACGGCTCGTGCGCCGCTTCTTGGTGCGCTCAACACGACGGACAAAGAAAGCCGCCAGAAATTTCTCGAAGCGTTGCGTGATGGCATTGGTGGTGAAGGTCTGGTGCTCGCACTCGAGAGCGTGAAGCCGGATCCGCCGGAGTCCGAGTGGTTTCAGACGAAACAACTGATGGACATGATCAAAGACATTGCCGATCCGCGAACGGGCAATCCGCTCGTGAAATGGATCGAGACGAAAAAACCGTCGGTGCACTGGCAAGGTGAAGCGGCGACGCGTTTGGCCGAGATTGGTGACATTCGCGGTGCGAAGTACCTGGGTGAACGAATGCGTTTCAACCCGGCCGACGTATACAAGCAAGAGAATTTCTGGCAAGCCGACGAAGGCGGGCACTTGTCGCGTACGGATTTGCCGCGTGTCGTAGCGTCGCGCATGCTTTCCGACTTGGCAATGATTCACCAGGACAAGAAGGCGGAACTCATCGCTGCTGCTGAAGGGGGCGTGTTGTTCTGGAGCAAGGATCGGCTACAACCGCATGCGAACGGTTTGCGATTCCTCGCGGCGGTGCAATCCCAAAAAGCGCTTCAAGATATGCGTGATTGGGCGTTCCCGAACGACCCCTTGCCGAAAGAGGGCGCATCTCCGCCATTCCCCCCGAAATTCGAAATAGCACAAAGCGCATTGCGGTACATCGGCATGATGAAGGACGAGCAATCGTTCCCGAAGCTGCTTCAGCAATTCAAGCGCAAAAAAGACCGGAAAATGGATACGACGCTCGACGGGATGAACGGCGGCGGTATTGCCATGCTCGGTATGGCCCTTCGTGCAGTGACATATGGCGCGGCGCAAGGCCTCGGGCAATGGGGCGATGGGCGCGGGACGAAAGACATGATGGAGTTCATCGAGGACGAACTCTGGAATGAAGAAGCGCGGCAAGCGACATGTGAAGCGCTAGCGTGGTGTGCCGACGACAAGACGATGATCGAGGTAGCGAAAAAGGCTGCCGAGTATGGCGGGAAAAAAGAGCCGCGCAAACAATTGATTGGAGCTTGTTATGCGCAAACGTTGTCGCTGAAGCCTATGCCGGGAATCGCCTCGACATTGGCCGAGCTGATCAAGCCGGAACTCGAAATAAGTCTACGGATGCCGTATGCGCGAGCCATCGGCATTGCGGGCGTCGACGAAGAAACGCAAAAAATTCTGTGGGAAAAACTCCAGATTCCAGAAATTCGTAATGCCGCGGCATTGGCGCTCATCATGGGTGGTTCAGCGGAAACGGCAGCGCGAACGGTGGCTATGTACGGGGATTTCGGACAAGATGCCTTGAACGATCTGAAAGACCATTACTTCAATGCTTTCGGGTATTGGTCGGACGAAGATTTCAAGCGGGGCAATGTGTACCGTTATGTGGCCAATGCGGAAGCGATTGCACGCATCAAGGTTACCGACGTGACGCAAGATTGGTCGCGGCAACGGCTTCAAGCGCAATTCGACAACTTGAAATTCGACAACGGTCCGCATTCGGAAACGCGCGTCGTATTGCGTTACCGGCTCTGGCAAGATGCCAAAAGCCCCGATCTCGAGAGGAAGAAAGGCGCCATCATGACCCTGAAGTTCATGAAGGAACGCGGCGTGTTGATGGCTTTGCGTCAAGAGCAAGGCGACACGGGTGATCTGGCGAAAAGGGCCTTCTTCGAGCTGATGAATCCGAAATTGGTCAAGGCCGAAGACTTGAAGGCTTTGCAGCCCAAGGGCGACGGTAAAGGCGACAAGCAGTAAGAGGGTATTCCGCGGGCTGCTGCGCATCGCAACGCCCGCGGAACACCCTCTATGGTTGATTTTTGGGGTAACTCGCTCCTCGCCCCACGATTGACCTTGAATTCAACGCCGTCGGCGCTTTTCCTCACGTGCGTCAGCCTCTTGCTCCGCGTCACGTTCCTCTTCGGCCGCCGTATCTGTCGGCTCGTTTTCCGCAACACGCACGCGTCCAGGTTCGTCCGCGACATCCACACGAACGCCTGAACGTATGCCGGACTGGCTAGGTTCCGTTTGGCCGCGAACGACTTGTTTGGCTCGTTCGAGGGCTTCATGGGCCATACCGCTCGCTTCGCGCACGCGAGCAGCAGCGTCTCGTAATGGTTTGCCGAAGAAAATCGAGAGGACCGACAACAGTGTCGGCACGATGGCTCGCAAGGAGACGAGCACCGCGATTTGGGCGAGCGTGAGGCCAAACAAGAAGATGCCGGCGATTGGCTGAGGAATCCCACCCCAACGCGCTTCGACTTTGGCCAATCGCTGTTCATGACGTTCGGTCCGCCGTTCGGCACGTCGCGCCCGGCGTTCAGCTTTCGATTCGTGCTTCTTCGCCTTCTTTCCCCATTCTTTTTTCAGCTCGGAAAAACCCTGCTCCATCTGTTGTACGGCTTCATCGATTCCTTGTTCGATGTCCCGTTCGACGTCGCGCTTTTTTCCGTCTCGTTTGGGCGCTTTGCGTGACGCGTCATGACGAGGTGGCTCATTTTTCGTTTTTCGGGGAATATCGCGCGCCGGCGTAGTAGGCAACGATGTTACGAGCGAGGAAACGCTGTTCGCACGTCGATCCGGGTCAGGTTCGAGCATGGCCGCCAGGGCCATGATCAATGCAGGATTCGCCGTTTTACCAAGCGCCGCGGCAACATCGATCCCCAAACCTTTGTGGGGCAAGCTTTCGGGCTGTTGCCCCGTGAGCATCGTTAATGCCGTAGCGCCCACGGCGTACACGTCCGAAACCGGCATGGCGCGACCTTGGAATTGTTCGGGAGCCATAAAACCAAAAGTGCCCACGACGGTGCTGCCTCCTTCGGGTTTCATTTTATCGCGCACAGCGCCGAAATCGATCAGGACAAACGATCCGTCGGGCCGGCGCAACACATTGCTCGGTTTGATGTCCCGATGCACGACGGGTGGCGCACGACCGTGCAAATAGTCGAGAATCACTGCGGCTTCGCGTAAGAAACGAATGACGTCTTCTTCGGCAATAGGCGCACCCTGCTTCTGCAAAGCCGCCAAACTTTCGCCTTCGATTTTTTGGGTGACCAAAAAAAGTTCGCCGTTTTCCTCGAAATGCTCGATATACCGCGGCAAACCTTGGTGCGACAAACTCGCCAATACGCGGGCTTCGCGTTCCGCCAGCTCGACTTCTTTCCAGCTTTTTGCGCCTCGAACACGAAAACGCTTGATGGCAACGAGGTTACCTTGTTTTTTATCGACGGCTTCGAACGTAGCTGCTTGCCCGCCTTCCCCGAGCAGGCGAATGACGGCATAACGATCGCCGCGTAGCGTACTTGGTGATTCATTCATGAGAAGGGTTTAGGCGAGCAAAAAAGCACCGAAATCAGCCATCGCCATTCGGATCGATTCCGAGAGCGCGCAGTTTTTCTGCCAGTCGGTTGGCGCGAGCCTGCGCTGCGTCCGCACGTTTTTGCTCGTCATCTGCACGTTTTTGCTCGTCATCCGCACGTTTTTGCTCGTCATCTGCACGTTTTTGCTCGTCATCTGCGCGTTTTTGCTCGTCATCTGCTCGTTTTTGCTCGTCATCTGCGCGTTTTTGCTCGGCGTCTGCGCGTTTACCTTCCAATTGCGCTTTTTCTGCACCCGTCGGTAGAAGGTTTCCTTCGGCATCCGCCCAACGCAACCACACGCGGTGAAGATCTTCGAAGCTGCCTTCCCAAACGACGAGAGAAAGCCCGATATCGAGGAAAACCAGCGTGTTCATGACTGAATAGAAGGCACTGCCGTGCTTGGAAAATGCACGTAATGGAGGTTCCCCGTAGATGCCTTGCGGATCCCAGACGACGTAATACGGGACGCCCATACGGGCATATTTGTTGCGCTTCGTGCCCAACTCACCACCTTCGCGATTCGAGACGATCTCGATGACCACGTCCGGCGGCTTGCCCATTTCCCATATGAAATAGGTGCGGTTTTCCTTCTTCCACAAATCTTCCGCAAGTGAAACGTCGAGACTCAACAATACATCCGGGACGACAGGTGGATCTTTCGGTCGGACAAACACTCCGACATTTGCGGCTGCGACGAACGTACGCTTCGAATGCACGTCGTCCGGATCGGGCGAAGGAGGCGGACCGGGCCACGATGTGTACAGCGGTTCGGTGAGCAGACGTTGTTGCTTTTCGGAGGCAAAGTTATCCACGGGAACATCATCCTCCGTTACGATTTTTGAAACGTCCGGCCACTCGTCTTCAGGCAGGGCGAGGGCTTGCGCAACGCTGCTCATGCTGGCAAGTTTCCTCGTGAAAGCTGAATTTGTCAAGGGGAACAGATGGCTCGGGACGTCCGATGCGCGAGTGCTAAGGTTGGCGCGTGATACGCCCCGACGAACGTCCGCCCATCCCGTTGCCCTCCCCTACGCCACTTGTGCCTCCGCCGAACTTCGCGGCACGTTTGAAGGATTTTGGGATCCGCGCCAACGAGGAGGCCATAACGAAGATCGGCGATTATCTGGCGCGGCTTCTGGCGATGAACGAACAGATGAATTTGACGGCCATCGAAAATCCAGATGCGGCGTGGGAGCGACACGCTTTCGATGCATTGACGCTCATTCCGCTGCTCGAAGAAGTCGGCGCAGGCGGACGATTGGCGGACATTGGTTCGGGCGGCGGATTGCCGGGAATTCCCATTGCGATAACGCGGCCTGATTTGCTGGTGACCTTGGTGGAAGCGACGCACAAGAAAGCTGCATTTTTATCTACCGTCGCGGAAGCATTGGGTTTGTCTGGTGTCAGCATCGAATCGGAGCGCGCAGAAAAATTGACCACGGGCCCATTGCGCGAAACATTCGACGTCGTGACAGCACGAGCTGTCGCCCGCTTGACGCAACTCGTTCCTCTGACCGCTCCGTTCGTCAAGCGGGGTGGCCGTCTGCTGCTGATCAAAGGCCAGAAAGCAAACGAGGAAGTAGTCGAAGCGGCACGTGTGCTGGTCAAACAGCGAATGAGACATATCAAGACGATAACCACACCGACGGGAAGGATCGTGGTTCTCGAAAAGGCTTAGCAACGAGCTGGAAGCAATCGTTTGGGGGGAATTGAACGCGAGCAGCGGGATTACGTCAAGTTCGGGAAGGGCAACATACACGTAGCGTTTGCCGGGTCGCCGCAAACGTTCAAATCGAATACGTCGCCTTCGTTGGCCTTGCCGAGTTTGTCGAAGGTCACGTTGGTTTCGATGATTCGATAAGGCCGCACGCCTTGATCGATGCCTTCCGGAAACAACGTGTCATACGGCGTGGGCACGGTCGCGTAAGGCATTGCACTGTATCCAAGGCCCATGAATCCAACGCCCGCGGGACCACCCATGCTTGGTTCGACTTCTGCCGGATCGAGCTTGCCATTACCATCCGCATCCTTGGAGACGAAAACGAATCCGGTGCCGAGTTTCGGTTCGCCCGTGCACGGACACATGGCTTCGTCGTTGCATGCGCGAGGGCAAAGCAAGTTTTCTTCGTCGGGAATCGTAATGGACGCGACGGGAATTTCAATACGTTTCACTGCGGGATCGAATGGAACATCGTACGCCACGAGCGGAACGGGATCCGGCCCATCATCGCTGAGCTGAAACCACACGACAGCCAGTCGACCAGCCGTTACGGGCTCCTGCAATAGTTTCACGTCGAGGCAAATGGTATTTGCTGGACAAGCGCCGGTTCCGCCACCGCTACTGCTCGACGAACTCGAGCCGCCCGTCGTGGAAGAGCTGGTCGTTCCATCACTGCACGCCATGATCGCGGAGGTCAAGAAGAGTGTACCCAAAAGTAATGCTGTGTTTCGTAGTTCAAGAGCCATAGATGTGAGGTTACCATGAAATTGCGTCAAAGACTATCATCAAATGATCGAATCGTGCAACGGCGATCGAACCGGTCAAACCTATCTGAGCGCTCACCGCCCCCGCAGCGTCTTGCCCAACGCAAACGCAATTCCCGCCTGCAAACTGCTCTTCGTCACGATTCCCGTCAGCTCCGTGCCGCTTTCCATCAATGAACGCGCCACGTCCGCACGCACGCCCGTCAATATCGCCTGCGTACCCAGCAGTCGTAATGCCGAAGCCGTCTGCACCAGCATGTCGGCAACATGCGAATCGCCATTCTTTACCCCCGTGACATCCAAAATCACCGCCCGCACGGGCCTTTCCGCAGCTCCTCGCAATGCCGCCTGCATCAATTCACCGGCTCGCGCCGAATCCATCGTTCCGATGAGCGGCATCACCACCACGTCGTCCGTAATCGGAATGATCGGTGTCGACAATTCCGCCAATCGTTCGCGTTGCGTCGTAATCACGCGCATCTGAAGCGCTTCCCGCTCCACCTCCGCCAATTCTCGCTGCTCGAGCTCGTAACGCAACATGTCCGCCGTCTCGCGCGCTTCACTCGTCCGTTTCGTAACTTCTGCCTCGAGACCCTCGTTCGACCGGCGCATTTCATCCGTTACGCGTTGGACTTCCGCATAAAGCAAAGCACTCTCGACGGCCGCCGCCGCTTGTGCCGCTAAAAATTCAATCAGCGGAAGCCTCGCCGGGACAAACGCTTCGTCGGCCGTCGTATGTTCGAGATAAATGACGCCGACCAATTTGCCTTTGTGCAGCATCGGCGTCGCCAAAATCGATCGCGGTGCATAATGCACCATGTACCGATCCTTCGCAAAACGCCGATCGGCACGCGCATCGCCCATCACAAGCGGTTCTCGCGTACGGCGCACGTATTCCACAATAGACAGCGGAAGTTCTTCGCATTCTTCCGCAAGTACGCTCGATTCCGTTTCGATCTTTTCCGGATCGACTTGCATCGTGACTTCAACCCAAAGCCGACCGCCCCGATCAATGAGAATCATTCCGCGATCCGCACCGGCACTTTCAATCACGGCCCGCACAATGCGAACGAGCACCCGCTCGAGAAGGATTTCACCCGCAATCGCTTGCGCCGCGTGAATGACCGTAGCCGTATCGAGCACCGCAAAAGCCTTGTCGACGCGCGAACTTTGCGCCGGCTGGTCCCACGGCGGTGACCCGCCTTCCCAGAGATCCTCGAATTGATTCGACAAAAACTCACGTTTGGCCGTCGCTCCCCAATGTGCGTACGCCTGACGAGATTCCAGCACATAAGCCCGCGCCAAACGCTTGCGCCCCTGCGCCTGATGATGCGCAGCCGCCCGTTCGAGTGCAAAAGCTTCGTCCTTGACAAACCCATTCTGGGTAGCGCCTTCAATGGCCGCATCGAATAAATTGATGGCCTCGAGGTCCCGACCCTCGATACGCGCTCGTTCCGCACGAACCAAATCCAATCGGTGCCGGAAATTCTGTGGACAACTTTCGGCCAATGCCACAAGTTTGGCTTCACGCCGCTCATATTCGGCAATACGTTTGGCGCGTTCCTCGGCCGACCCTTGGCCCACTCGTAATGCCGCCAAAAATGCCGCGCGAAAAAAGACGTCCGTCGCGAAGAATTGCGCCACAGCAACGTCGAGATGACGATCGACGTCTTCAAGAACGCTTTCGGCCCGCTCGTACTCGCCAAAAAGTACCGCCAATTCGAGACGCACGGCGTGGTAATAACTCGTCACGAGCGGTAGGTTTTTCTCGTGCAACGAATCCGCAAACTTCTCTTCGTCGAATTCCCGATCCGATAACGTCGTATTGCCCCGCGTTCGTCCACGCAAACACCGCACAAGCTGATAGGCAATGCGTAAATGCGCCTCGGACATGAGGTCGCGCGTCTTTTGCATGAGCAAGAGAAACCCTTCAATCTCCTGCTCCGTGGCCGCTAAATTGTCGCCCAGACCCAAACGAATCTGAGCCATGCTAAAACATGTATACGAGACAAATGGGAAATCTCCCGTTGCCAAACCTTCACGTTGCGCGCGTTCGAGGTACGGAAGACCAGCCGCTAATGGGCGGCGGTAAAAATGCAAATTGCCACCGACACAAAGATATACTTTACACGCAAACGATGGGGACGGAAATCGCTCGAAAAGACGCAGCGCTAACTCGCCCATATGAAACGCTTCGTCGTAACGCTGCATTGCGGTGAGCGTCATTCCGTATACCGCAAACGCGAACGCACTGTCCTCGGTCGGACCACCCTCGAGCGTCGTGCGCACCATACGCGCCGCAACAAGACAAAGCAGCGCAGGGTCCGTGGCATAGGCGGCAGGAACGAGGTGGATCAACGTGCGCAAAATCGCCCGCCGATTCGGATCCTCGAGCATTACGACATCCACCATCGATTCGGCATGCCGGGCATTGAGAAGCTTATCGATCTTCGTCCGTTCCTCGGCAAACACCGCCGCTCGGTCCGGATTGTCGAGCGAACGTTCGCCGAGCAAACGTAGACCCTCGCACCCGACACGCACAGCGTCCGTGAACCGACCCATCGTTACGTACAAAACCGTCTCGAGATCGCGAACACTTGCGCGATCGAGCGGTGACGCCGCGTGCGTACGAAGCAGCGCAAAAAGTCTTTCCGCTTCGTCGAATCGACCGTTGAGGTACGCGCACGCTGCCGCTCCCCACGCGAGCGAAAACATGAGTTGCGACTGGTCTTGCCAACCGTTGTCCCCGAGCAACATCATGCCGGTCGCGAAATAACCAGACGCCGCTTCATATGCGGCCGCTCCACGCGCCTTTTGACCACCACCGAGCGCGAAACGAGCGACATCGATTCGTTCCGCAGGATCGGCCATTGCGGACGCTCCACGATGCGCGTGAAACAAGACCTCGAACGGATTGTCACTGTCGAGCGTCGTTTCAGCCCGCAAACGACGACTGATTGCCAAATGCAATGTGGGTAGTTCTTCGGGAGGAAGAAGCGAATATGCCGCCTGCTGAACCTTGTCGTGCGAGAAACGATACGCCCGAGGGCCCGAAGATTTCGTTTCACCCGGACGAACTGCACCTTGTCGCCCACGCACGGGAAGCACGAGGCCTTCGGCAACCGCCGAGCTCAAGTCTCCACGCAGTTCCATGGGCGTACGTTCACAAAGCGCGGCGAGAGAATCGATGCGGAACTGATGACCAAAACATGCCGCACGTACGAGGGCGTGGCGCGATGCGGGATTCAGATCGCCAATCTTCTCGAGTAGTAGCGTGACGATATCGTCCGAAATCGAGCCTTCGATACGTTCTTCGTCGCAATAAACAGCACCCGTCGCGGCATCGACATCGACGAGACCATCGCGAACGAGCGCTCCCAAGATCTGCCGAACGAAAAACGGATTGCCATTCGTTTTGCTCCAAAGCAGCACACCGAGCGACTCGACTTCTGATGAATCGCAACCAAGAAGGCCAGCGATCATACTGCGAACATCGGAGGGTCGAAGCGGTCGTAACTCGAGTTCGGTGACGGGTACATCGAGCCACTGAAATTCGTCGAGGGTTCGTCGGATCGGACCATACGCTTCGCCATCGTCGCGACTACGAAACGCGGTCATCAAGAGCAGGTACGCGCCTTGTGGATCGCTCAGCAAATCACGCAACAACTTGAGGGATGCCGGGTCTGCCCACTGCAAGTCGTCGAGGAAAAGCACGACGGGACGACGTCGCGTGAACACCGAAATAAACCGCTGAACAATGATAGAAAATCGGTTCTGAGATTCGAGCGGACCTAGATCAGGTGATGTTCCGGTCGGCGTAAAAAGCATGCCGAGTTCCGGGACGACACGCGCGACGAGTTCGATGTTGGGGCCGAGTGCTGCTTCGAGTTCGCTACGAATGCGGGCGAGTTCGTTTTCGGGTTCCGCAAGCGCTGCACGAACGAGTTCTCCCAGGGCATGACCGATGCCGGCAAACGGCATGTTTTGGCCAATTTGATCGAACTTTCCAGCGGCGAGATACGCATCATCGGCGGGCGTTCGGGCAAACATGTCGATGGCGAGCGCGGTTTTACCCATGCCTTCGGCGCCTTGCATCGCGAACATTTCGCGACCGCCACGCCGAACACGCTCGACTGCAGCGGACAACATTTCGCGTTCGGCATCGCGTCCGTAAAGACGAACCGCCGACGTGAGCATGGTCGGGCGATCTTGACCTCCGAGCGGAAATGGATCGACGCGACCGGTGATCCGCAGGCGATCGATACACATGCTGATATCAGCCGCGACGCCTCGCGCACTTTGGTAACGGTCGTCGGCACTCTTGGCGAGCAGCTTGAGCACGATGCGCGAAACTGCGGGAGGGACGCTTGGTTCGATTTCGTGGGGCTGCTTTGGAGCGCGAGCGAGATGCGCGTGGACGAGCGTCATGGGCTCTTGGGACGTGAATGGCGGGCTGCCAGTGAGCATCTCGTAGAGGACTGCACCGAGGGCATAGAAGTCGGCGCGATGGTCGACCGGACGGTTTGTCCGGCCAGTCTGTTCCGGCGCCATGTAGAGCAAAGTGCCTTCAGGGGCGTCGGGATTTGGGGTGCGAAGTGATTCATCGCCGGTGCGACCCGCGGCGGTGAAGTGGACGAGGAAAACCATGCTGTCGGTTGCGCGCACCAGAACGTTTTGCGGCGTGATGTCGCGATGCACGACGCCTTGGGCAGCGACGACGGCTAGCGCTCGGGCCATTCCAGCGGCGTAAGCGAGTGCAGTTTCGAGGGACAAACAACGCCCGTCGAGGATCTGGGCGAGGGTTGTGCCGCCTGGATCTTCGTGCATGACGCCGAAGAAATCTGCATGTTCGACAAACCCAATCGCGCGAGGCGTAACGCTTTCGCCGAGTTCTTTTCCGAGGGCATGGGCGCGTCGCAAACGAGCGCGATCATCGCTGCGAGCACGCGTGCGCGTCGCTTCTACGAGAACCGACGTGCCATCCTCGAGACGCCCTCGGTAGAGAGCGAAGCGAGCGTCTTCGGCGAGGGTGGCAACGATAGTACAGCCTGGAAATTCAGGGATCATGCGTTCTGGTTTGTCGTGTACGTTTGTCGTGTACGGGTGAGAGGAGCAAAACATACGGCGGTTCGGGCAGGCAAGGGAAGCGCCGAATGCGCGTCAGGATGATGACGAAACGTCAAGGATGCAAAATTGGATTTCGATACGAAATGCGTAAAAGGGCACTGGATGGCGTAGCAGCCACGTGTCGTCCCACTGGGGTTTGAATGTTTGGTTTATGTCGCGTTGCGTCACAAACAGCAACGCGTCGCACCATGAAGAACGCGTGGTAAGACGCGTAACCATTAGCTTGTTTTGTGGTAGGCCTGGCGTGCTTCGAAACAGTGTAGACACAAAATGATGCCTGTTGTTACCATGTTAGAATTGGCGTACAATAAAGGATTTGGCGCCAATAAGGCCGACCTAAAACCGTATGCCTGGTAAATTGAGCGCTCATTTCGAAAAGAAGTGCTTGTGCCTTCGGCCCTAGATGGCGCACGATGGAAGGTGATACTGGAGGCACTTGGCATGAAATTCCGCTTCGAACCTGGGGACAACGCGACACGCGAGCAGGCGATTCACTGGGCAACGCGGGCGATTCGCGCCGCCACGGTGGGCGTGTTTGTCGCGGCAATCGCCACGGGGTTTGCCGCGTGCAGTTCAGGGGATGCCGACGAACCTCGGCGGGGTGACAACGTCGCGCAGGGTGGAGCGGGTGGCGAGGGTGGGTTCGGGGGCAATGCGAGCACCGGCGGAAATGGCGGAACGACGGGCACGGGTGCGGCGTGTATCGAAGGGTCGAAGAAGGACTGTTCGGTTTACATCGGCGAGAACAACGGGGTCATCACGTGCTTCAAGGGCGTCCAAGTGTGCAAGGAAGGGGCCTGGAGCACATGCGGCGATGGCAAGATGACGCTCATCCCCAAAATCGATCATCCGGCGGAGAAGCTTGGTGGACCTGCGGGGTTCTTGACGGATTGCGTCAATAACCCATGTGATCCATCGTGCCAACAGTTCGATGAAACTCCGGACGGAGGGCTGACACCTGCTTCGCAAACGCCCATTTTTTCTTGGGAGACAGGCGATTTGGGTGATTATCCGCCGGGCCTTGCAAACAAGGGGCTAAAGGAGCCCTGCTCGACCGGAGCGGATTGTCAATTTAACCAATACTGTTCGGCGCCCGTTTCCGGCACTTGCGAACATAGCAAATGCGCCGTCGGCGATCCCATGACGAACGGTTGCGATACCTGTGTTAATGATGTTTGCGCCATTGATGCGACATGTTGCAAAACGACATACGGTGGGACATGTGCGCATGATTATTGCGCCCAAGGTGCTCCGCTGGCGAGTGGCTGTGACACCTGCACAACCGCAATATGCGCCGCGGATTCCACGTGTTGCACCCGCGATTGGGGTTCGTGTTCGCATGATTTTTGCGTGAACGGCGGAAGTTTGAGCAATAACTGCGATCCATGTGTCACCAGCGTGTGCGCCAAGGATCCGAAGTGTTGCGGCCTGAATACGACGGGAACTTGTTCACACGATTATTGTGCAACGGGCGCTGCGCTCAAGACAGGATGTCAATCCTGCGTTGATGATATTTGCGCCGCGGACCCGAAATGTTGTGAACGTCCGAGTGGCACGTGCGCGCATGATTATTGCACAACGAAGGCGACGCCGCTCACGACCGGTTGCGATCCGTGCGTGACGACGGTATGCGCCGCCGACCCGAAATGTTGCAACTTGCCGACCATTGGAACTTGTTCGCACGATTATTGCGTTGCTGGCGCGTTTGGCTCGGCGCTCACTGCGGGCTGTGACTCCTGCGTGGGCCAGATCTGCGCGGCGAGCCCGAAATGTTGCGACACGACGATCGGGACGACCACGTGTGTGCACGACTATTGCTCAACGGGCTTGAAACTCGCAACCACCTGTGATCCTTGTGTGGCCGCTGTTTGCGCCACGATGCCAAGCTGCTGTACGGGTAATGGTAACGCCTGGACTGCGGCATGTGTCACCGCAGTCGCCACGAAATGCGCAGTCAACGACAGGTGTCCGTCTCCGAAGTGGGATGCCACGTGCGTGGCCAGGGTCGGAACCACTTGTGGAGACACGTGCACGGCAGCCTGGGGAACGACATGTACGGCCAAAGCAGTGGCGTGTAGCAGTGATAGCTGCGCAGCCCATACGTGGTCTGCGAGTTGCGTGAACAAAGTCGCGA
>JANORL010000526.1:0-2147 GCA_031415295.1 Polyangiaceae bacterium
GACACTGACGACAAAATCTCAGGAGTGAGTGAAAAACTGCCAGGATACTTTGTGGCAGATGATATCGATGGTGTATCGCAGTTGTGCACCGCGATAGAGCCATATCATCGACTGATCGCCACATTGCGCGAACGCCGCAACATGCCCCTGGAAGACGTGCGGAAGATGCTCAAATCGGCCGAATCCCTTCAGGGTCTCGCGCGACTGCTTGGACAAGCGGTGCTCACAAAGCAAGGACTTCGCGATGGCAGCCGCTTCGTCGCGCAGAATGAATTTGGGGATTGGTTTTTCCGCAACCTTGACACCCTTGTCACGTCCTCCCACTTGCAGGAAGCATCGGTCGCAACACTCGCCCAAAGGGCTCTCGACGACCTCGGTCTCAGTCCTGTCCGGTTTGGTCGAGCGCTGCGGGCCGCCTTAGAAATGCCGACCTTTTCGAACGTTGAGCCGTCTGCTGGCGGAACGGCTGAAAAGGTTCTCAACGAGCAGGTTTGTAGCTTGTCCGCGGATGGGCTCAAGTTCGTTGACCTGAGCGCCGATGGGCTCTATGGCATCCGTAGCCTGAAAAAGAGGTCGAAGTGAATCGCACTCGAATCCAACTTTCATTTCCCTTCACGGATTCCACGCGCCGACGACGCTGGGAAACGCTGGGATTTATCACGAATCCATTTCCGGACAGTGGCATTGCTACAACCGTCGATTACAACGAACACCAGATCGATGAAATTCTCCGTATCAACACTTGGTTAAACGAAACCATGGTGGGGGAAAAGGAGCAATTTGGACCACTGCTCATCAAGGGGAGCATTGGAGTCGGCAAAACGCACGTCCTCAAAAGGATTGAGCACGCGGTTACGGAAATGGGCGCACAAAGGGCGCCAGGAAAAATGGGGGCCAGTTATCACACCATCACGGGACTCGGCGCGAAAAACCTGACGCTAAGCATGCTTATGCTAGAAGCGTTGAGGACTCCGCCCGCTGGTGCTGACAACAGCAGTCAAGGCGTCGAATTGCCCCTCGTCGGAGAGATCTATCAGGCGTTGCGAAAAGGCGACGGTACCTCGTCCCTCAATGCGCTTCCTCGAACGTCACCATTGCGGGCACCTTTCGGAAAGATCTTGAATACCCCAGCAGACAGCGAAACACGAACCCAACGTGAACAAGATGTCCTCTCGTGGCTCACGAGAAGAGACGTACCCAAACCGACGCTCGCACGAATCGGAGTGAGCGGGCGCTTGGAAGGTGAAGGCGAAGCGATACGAGCCTACACACATCTATTTCGCCTAGCGCGTGAGGTATTGCAATTCCACGCATGGATCATGTTGATCGATCAGGTGGAAGATTTATGGCGCAGTAGTGAGATTACTCCGGTAAAACGCGCTCGATTTCTGACGGACTTGCGAACGTTGGTTGACGAATGTTTGGAAGGCGCTCCGATTCCCGTAATTTTGGCTTGGAACACGCAAGTGATTGCGCCCGGTCGCGTGGAAGAAACACAAGTGGAAGATAAATTTCAGGCCGAATATCGATCACTTTATTCGCGCCTTCCACACCCAATCGATCTGCCCATGCTTCCCATTCAGGAGCACGCTTATGAGTTCGCGCAATTGTATGTGGAAGCCGCTGATGGCAGCGCCAGGAAGACGACGTTCCTCGCTCAACTCCGAGATGATTTTGAAAGAATCCTGGACACAATAACGTCAACAGCAGAGGGGCGTGTGGGCGATCGTGTCAATCAGCGGGCTTGGCTGCGAGCGCTACGCGCTTGGGCGGACGAATCGGTCGAACATGATGAAACGAGCCATTCACGGAAGACACCAATGGCGCAAGTGAAGATAGCGCGATCAAGAGCGCGCCTATTAAAGCATATTTTATAAACAGAATATGGCATTCATCTTCATGCCACGGCAACAGTCGCCGGCCATTCTGTGTTAGGGCGATCCATCTGCCGCCATCTGCTCATCATGCCCCGCCGTTTGTCCCGTTCGTCCTAACTCAATTCGCCGGGTCACCTCATTTCCCCTGTAGACCTTTTCTCCGTTTCCAACGATACTGCCCCCCGCATGCAGATCGGGCAGGTCCTGGGCGGACGCTTTCGCCTCGAAGCCTTCGTCGGCCAAGGCGGAATGGCTCGGGTTTTTCGCGCC
>JANORL010000527.1:0-15740 GCA_031415295.1 Polyangiaceae bacterium
CGGAACGAAAGCGCCAAGGTCGACCAACACGAGCGGAGGCCCACGGCGAGGGTGGCGCGAGCTGACGCGCATCGTAAAATCTTCCTTGCCGTAGGGTTTGTCTTCGGCGTGGGAATGTTTGTCCTGGTGATCCATCAGGCACGGAATCGATCTGCGCCGCCATCGCGATGTGCAGCGGGCATGGTGCTGCTCGGACCGCGTTGTTGTGGTGAAGGACAAACGCTCGATGGGCAGCGTTGTGTAGGGCGCCCGTTGAGATGCGCTGTGGGGCTCGAAACAACGGAAACTGGATGTGTCGCGCCTTTGCGGATCGTGCCGATTCGTGCCGGTGTGTTGCGGATTGGACCTGGGGACTGGGAGGCGCAGGGGCAAGTCACGCCGCGGACGGTGGAGGTGCCAGCGTTTGCGATCGATGCGTACGAAGTCCACGAGGCGCGGTATGCGGCGTGTGTGGCGGCTTCTGCGTGCGCCGCAGTGCCGTTGTTGGGTGAACCTGGGCGAGCGCTTGGCGGGGTGACGTTGGACGAAGCAACGCGGTTCTGTGCGTGGTCTGGTGGCGTCTTGCCATCGGCCGATCAGCTTGCGTTTGCGGCGGCCGGTGATGTGGGACGGCGGTACGCGTGGGGCGATACGGGTGCGGTTTGTCGGCGTGCAGCGTGGGGGCTCGTGCGCGGGCCGTGTGCGGAAGGTGCTTTGGGGCCGGAGGTTACGGGGTCGCATCCGGATGGCGTTTCCCCGGACGGCGTCTTTGATTTGGCGGGCAACGTAGCGGAGTGGACGGCGCCGGCACAAAAGGGGTTGGCACTTGTGGATGTGCTTGTCGACGTGAGGGGCGGGTCGTACGTGGATGGTGCGGCGAGTGCATTACGCAGTTGGCATCGGCGCGAGGTCGATGGGAATACGCGGGCAATGGATGTGGGCTGGCGTTGCGTGTATTCGATTGCGAAAGGTGCGCCGTAAGGTTTTACTTTACAAGCGCTTGGCGAAAGACAACGGGACGACGTTGCGGAGAAACTCGTTTGGCGCACACGGGCGAAGCAAGGCAGCGTAGACGCGTCAAAAACGAGATTCGGCTCTTGTTTGCCTTATGTGCCCGCGGCTTTCATGGGCAGTGGACTGAATCGCCAATCGCCGTCGATGGGTTGATACGGGACAGCATCGCGACCATTCTTGTCGATATGGTGAATGGCGTGGAAAAGGTATGCGGGCATAAGCACGCGCCACGGGCCATTGCCTTCCAAGCCGCGTTTCATTCGCTGACGAGCATTGCCCAACAGACTGCTAAAGTTGGCCCAAACATCCAGAAGCGTCTGGAGGTCGATCTCGGGCAGACAGGCATCGTCGACAACCAACTTGCGATTCGCAACATCACGATAACAACGTTCTACGAAACCAGCGCAAGTGAATTTCACATGGGTCGGAGAACTGTCGGAGGTATCTGATTTCATAATGGTCGATGCCGGAAGCACATAATACTCTTTACGCTCGCTCCCCAGCATATCGAGTACCCATTGCTCCATTTTTATGATTGTTGCCGCCTCCAAATCTGAAATTGTTCCGAGCAAGCCGCAAGGCATTGTCGTCTTGCCGAGAGTGAATCGCATATCATGAACAACGACCTGCTTGTTCTCCCCCAAGTCGACGCTCATTTCACCAACAAGCAAGCCGAGGTGATCCACAGCTTCTTTTGGCGCTGCATCTCCTTGGGCGTACGACCCGATGATGGAACACGCGTGAGCGGTATGGCTACCAAAAGTGTTGACGGGCATGGCGATTCCGTATCGTTTAAGCAGCGGTTTGATTCAATTTTGTAATGGCTTGGCGGACCGCTTCGTGTATCGAACGAGCCCCCGAACCTTCCTTTTGAGAGCGCCATCGCTCGAGCATTTGCGCCAGCTTGTCGTGCGTGAATTCAGTCAACCACGTTTGCTTCAACGCCCGGTTTTGGTCTGTCAGTTCGAGTAGATCCGAGCATCCCAACGCTGCGGCGGCGCAATAGGAGCCCTGAGCGACAGCGCGCCCATGTGGAGTGTCGAGCCACGACGGGTCAAGGTAACGACGAGTCAACATCGAAACTCGTGCACGTATTGCTTGCAGGCCAGTGGATTCAGCCTCCGTCGGCGCCCACGCATAAAACGCATTCTGAATCGCCAACAATACAACGTGCCGTCGAGGCAATAGCTCGTCAGGATCCGCGAGAAAGTCGACGAGTTTGCCTATGTCCGCTTGCGGGCGTAACGTCGCATAACGACGAATCGCGGTCAATAGAACCGATTCCTCCTCGTCATTTCGGGGGTTCTTCAAATGGATTGCGTGGTCCCACAAGCTGGTCGCCAACATGGATCGTAATGAATCGTCGGTGACTTGGATACATGGCGTCGCGCGAATGAGCGTATTACGCCGATCTGGTACACGATCGGCCTTGCTCAACTTAACGATGACCATCGGCGCGAGACACGGATCTTCCCGATCTGCCAATTCGCCGAGCGCCGCGTAACGGTAATGTTCGCTTTGGTGACACAACGCGTCCCAAAGTTCTGCGTTTGAAGCGTCGAGCGCCCATTCCTCGGCTTCCCGTCGCACATTCCCGCCCTGCAATGTAGGCATAGGTGGCCGCGAGAAACTGCTCCTGCATTCGACCTGATACCTTGCCGCAGCATTCCTCATGATTTCATCTCCAATCGCAGCGTCTTCAAAATACTGCCAGGGATTTGGCCAACGTCGACATTGCCATCCCAAAACAATTGCCCAAGCGCATCAACATGCGGAATGAGTTCAAGTTTGTCTTCTAACCCAATATCCCTGA
This sequence comes from Polyangiaceae bacterium, assembly GCA_031415295.1. Classification (GTDB taxonomy): domain Bacteria; phylum Myxococcota_A; class Polyangia; order Polyangiales; family Polyangiaceae; genus Polyangium. The sequence goes on from JANORL010000527.1 coordinate 2,807, forward strand.
GGATGTTCGAGTGACGCTCCCTTATTTTCGACCGCAAAGCAGGTAATCCTTTGTCGGATCGATTTACAACGGGCACCAAAGTTGGAACGACGTCCTGATGCCGCACGACATATTGGAGCGCGGGAACGAAGTCATTCGGATCGCGACTGCTCACAATAAAGGGATTCGGCACCCAACGGGCAACGCCATCTTGCAACAAAGCGTATTCGTCGGGCAGCGGAGCCTCGTCCTGAAAATGGAGCAATGAAACAAGATTCAGCGTCTCATGAGGAAAACCCCAAGTACCCGGGGGCAAATCGACAACGACGTCGGTTAATGTCGGCAGTTGCTCCGCAAGTGTATGAAGGACGCGAGCAAATGCGCGCGCCCACGCATAGGGTTCGTCGTAGAACCACACGATGCTTTCTTTTACATCATCGAGCAGCGACGACGAAGGAAGGTAACGAATGCCATCGTCGGTCTTGTGACGCCAAAACAAAGCCTCCATTCTCGGGACGCGCTTCGTGGTCACCACAAAGTTCAATATGTCATTCAAAAACGGTGGCGGGTGCTGTCGATCTTTCCACCGATCGTCCTCCTGAAGCCTGGCTTGGCGCATCTTCACCAAGCTGCGCGATTCGTCGACCGAAAGTTCCGCACCTGTCGAAGGAGCCTCGAAATCAATCGATCCGTCTTCATGCAACGCCACTTTCGGCGCGCGCAGGTTCAGACCATCAGCGAGTGACGTTCCGGTCAGGTCGCAATCGAGAAGCACAGGAACTCGACCCTGTGCAGCGAGAATCTTCGCGCACACAATGGCCAGCGTCGTTTTTCCAACGCCGCCCTTGACCGAACAAAACGTGTGCAAGCGAATCGTGCGTTCATTCATGACTCGGCCTTCCGCAACCCGAAAAACCCGATCAGCTCGACCATGCGCGGATCCTCTCGAAAAAGTGGCCGCTCCGCAAGCTGAAGTAGCAGCGAGCGTGCAAGTTTTTGTCCTCGCGGCGTTCCATGCACCCGAAGTCGACCCAGCGCACCTGCCACCAGAGCCACAGCGTCAGCTCCGTGCTCGGTTGCTCCCGCAATCGTAGCTTCGATTGTCGGCTCGACACGCAGAAGATCCCGACGCGATATGGCCAGAACGAACCAACCAAATGCAAACGGCGCCATTTCATGTTGCCAATGTTCTTGCATCAAACGCCAAGCGTCCTCTTGCAAATGGTCCGCGCCGCTTTCGAAGAAGTTCACAAAGAGCAACCATTGCCATTGTCGCGTGATCGCTCCATCAACCATACCGCGCACTTTTGCCTCGAGAAACGAGCGTTCCTCGGGCGTCAAGTTAGCCGCAACGTTTGCCGCCGCAATGAGCACGAGGTGCATTAAATTGAGCTGATTCCGGTCCTCGGTCTCGCATTCTTGCGGATCGTCGGGCAACTTCTCGAATCGGCGCAAACGCGATTCGGGGGTCATGTCGGCAAAACGCTTGGGGCTGAGACGAAGAAGGGCTTGTAGCGCGAGGTCCGGCACATTCCCTGGACCATGCCAATCGAGCACGGAAGAAGGACTCGGGCCGATGTGCGCTCGTTGCGCCAATTCAATGAGTTTGTCCTCAAATTCCGACGAAGAGAAGCTGAGGTCGGCAACCGAAATTTTGTTTTCTTGTTTTTCGCGATCGTTGTCGGATGGTTGTTGCGGAACGACGTTCGTCAAGTCCTCCATGACGCCAAAAGCATGGAGGACGGTGGCCAGTCGATGGTCGAAACGCTCCCGCGACAAACCGACCGGATCCAGCAAATCTTGGCTATCGCGAGGGCCAGGTGCTTGTTGCACGAGTTGTCGCAAACCTTGAATACGCGCGTCGGGTGATATCGCTTCAAGCTGAAGGCACAACCATTGGAACAGGCGATAAATAAGCCACAAGGCATATTTAATGGACAGCGGATTTCCGACGGTAAGGCGCGCAATTACCTCGCCACAAACGCGAAGCAATGCCGGTTCCGCGGCGCCCAAGGTGTCCGGCGCCGGAGGCGCGGAGACTTTTTCCAATAGACGCAAGAATCGACCGGGAAGGATATCGCGCAAATCGATATCGCCTTCGACAAGTTTGACATGAGGACGTCGCGCGGCCGCGACCCGCAAGAACATTACATCGCCAGCAATACGCGCAATGGGATGTTCGTCGGAACGATCGAGACGGTCGAGGGATTCGCGGACGTGATCAGCATACACTTTATTTGCGAAACGCAATGGAATCGTAACGGCGGGTAACGTTCCTGGAATTTCGCTGGCCATTAAAAGCAGTTTCCACTGATCCTCCCTCTCTACCTCTACCCATGAACCCTTTGTGAAACGCTGGTTCAGTAACTCGGAAAACTTTTGTGGATCCGTGAAAGGTTCCGAAGGTTCGGATAAGACGTCCAGGAGTTCTTTGAAGTTACCTTGGCGCGATGAACTGAATCCATGCGCTTGCGGCCAGATGCGAATGAACGATGGGTCATCCTGAACGAGTCGAAAAAGCGCGCTAGCAGCATGAGCGGCGTACTTGCCAAGTGCGTCGTGATCACCGGACGCCTTTTCAATGTCGGCGAGAAGTCGATACGCGATACCGTCGTAAATTCCTTGAACACGCTTGAGTCGCTTCGCAATGTCGGCTCGTTTTTCTTGCGGCAAGCGCAAGAAAAGCGCTTCGACGGGAAGTCTTACTTGAGCCGGTTTTGGCTCATCATCAAACATGACCCGATATTGCGCTTCACGCGCGCCGCGCAAACCGATACCGTCGTCAGCCAAAAGAGCTACCCCATTACGAATCAATTCGTCATGGATCTTGTTGATGAACGGATTCTCCGTCCACAAGGAAGAAAGAATCGCCAAAGCCTCATACCCAGGATCCATGAGAGAAAATTCACGACCATCATCGGGTAATGGCGTTTGGCCCAAACCGAGTGCCCCGATGACTCCCATTGATGGCCCGCCCAGCTCCAGGTGCACTACGCGCCAGATCTCGCGCATTGCGCGACCATGTGCCGCAAGACGCGCTCCATCCGCCTGAGACCACGCCAAAAGCGCATTCCATAAAGCGCCCGTCGGCCCATCTGACGTGTGGATTAACTCGTCTCCCTCTTCTTTCCAGGCGGCTTGCCAGAAATGCGCCGTTCGGCCCGCCAAATGCGCAAACGTTTGATCAAGCGCATTTGAAACGGCGGTTTTACCAATCTCCTCCTGGCGGCGCAGAAGCGTATCGAGCAAACTTGCTCGTTCCGTGTCCGTTCGGTCTGTGGTAAAAAATGGCGCAAAGATGGCAGCAGCGTACGTTTGAGCAAGTCGGAGTCGTGCATAATCACCGCCCAGATGCTCAGGCTCCCGCGCCATCCACTCTTGATGGTCGAGGATTCGCTTGGGTTCCCCAGTGTCAAGGGTATTGTAACGCCTCTCGAGTCGCAGAATTTCGCCTGCTCCCAAAGCATCGGGAAAGCCCAATTCTGCTAATCGCAAAAGCAGAATGTCCGCAGCTTTCGTGTCATGAACCAGCGTTCGTACGAGCATGGGTAGCGTGAGATCCCGAGCCGCTGCTTCACGCAGCCGACGAACAACGCGCTCGTATCCGTCTCGGCTTGTCCATGCAAATTCTTGCATGGTTGCAGCCTGGCCAAGGTTCGTGCTTCCGAAAAACTCCGCCGTCAAACGCCACCATTGCGGATTCTCCAACACCTTGTCTCGGTACGCCAGCATTTCGCGCAACGGTGCAGCAATGAGTTTTTGACCAACGCCGGACAATTTTTTCAAGGGCGGCAAATCGGTCGCTGAAGGCTCTGAGATAACATCAATCCATTCCGCCGCTAAATGACGATGAACGCGGTCCGCCAACTCATGGGCTCGAATCTCATTGTGTCGTTCATCTCGTTCCGAACGGAAATGAGGCAATACCATTGGGCCAATGCGCAGCACTTCTCGGCATGCAGCAAATGTAGCATCCAGCGCATTAGCCGCCTCAAGCTGCTCGACGATAAACCACGAAATCACGATTAGTGTGGGCAGAGGCTCCGTCAATCGCAGGGTTGGTCCGGGTTCTACTGCAAGATAGGGAGCGATGCGGCTGTGCTGCTCATTATCAAGGATACCGCACTCGCGTAGGTATTGCAGGAAACTCCGCGGAGAAATAAGCACGGTGCCGTTGTCGGTGCTTTCGTCGCGATAATCGACCAAGACGCCATTGGCTCGGCGCGCGGCCGCTGCGTCGTCAAGCGGAGCCATTGGATCCTTCTCAACCGCTGGAAGTCGTTCCACTTTACGGATCAGGGCTTCTATTTTCTGAAGCTCGTCAGGTCGTGCATCGATACGAAGCTGCTCCGCATCGCCAAGAATACGGTCGCTCGCATGCTCGAAAAGCGCCAACCGTCCCGAGGTTCCGAGGGCCTTCCGCAGCATCGGAACGAGTCCCAATATTTCGAGCAACAACAGCTCCAGATCCGAAACGAGAATCGTGACCCCTTCGAGATGCATGAGCGGTGGCGCATCCACCAGCGAAACCGGCGGGCACAAAAAACCCGCAGTATGCACACTTCGTTCGAGGATTCGCGTAACAACCAACGCAAGACGCGCCCCACCAATGGCACACGAAGTTACGACGGGGATTGCGCCCCTGCGCCGAAATCGGTCGACCGTATCAACCGCAATGCGACGATTCTTGAAATAATCAATGAGGGCGGGAAGTCCCTTGCCCTGATACACATAACCCGCCTCGACGAGCATGGGAAAATCAATGCGTTCATCGCCACCAGGAAGTTCTCCCAACATCGTCAGGAGACCCAAACGTATATGCTCTGCCTGCGCATCCCCTGGAAAACGTTCGCGAATCTTCGCCGCTATTTCCTTGATTCGCCGCGTCTGTTCCGCATCCAATTCGCCAGCGAGCCGCTGAAGTCGACCACATGAATAAAGCGCGTCCAATTCGAGACGATCGCCAAGCTCGCCGAATGCCGTCCATCCAACTTTCGCGGCATCTTCAACCTTGTGCTGAACAAAGAGGAGACGCGCAAAATGAACGCGCGCCCGACCATCCTTGGGCCGCTTTTCAACATACAGCCGCCATGCCGGCTCGGCCTCCGCGAATAATCCCAATTTCTCCGCGACGATCCCGCGAGCAAGCAATACACGAGGGCGTTTGTCTTTCTCAAAATCCTTCAGCAATTCCCAGGCGGCATGAGCCTCACCATTGAGCTGCAACAGGTCGACAAGTTCCAGACGGTACTGGATGCTCGGAAGTTGCTTAAAAGCCCGCCAGGCATACTTCAGCGCCTCTTCGATTCTGCCGCTGTAATGAAGCAATTCGGCGGCTTGTCCCTCAATGGTCGCTCGATCGGGGAAGTCCTTTGCCAGCACGAGCACCTCGTCCAAAGCCTCGTTATGCTTCGTCCCCATCAACAAGAGCCCAATGCGATCCAACCGCGAGCCCCATGGGTGATCTTTCGGCAACAGACGAAGCGCTTCTTCATGTCGCCCTTCTTCCGCCAGGCGAAATGCGACATTGCGCGGATCGTCAGCATTGCCCAATGAAACATTTTCCTCGTCGAGCATTGCACCATGCTCGGTCATCCAATCGGCATCGCGCATCATGGACCGAAACGCCGTTTCCACGTGCAAGTGACTTTGACGTGCCAGTTCTGGCAAGTCGTTGCGTCGAAAATCCGCAAAGTGTTTTTCGAGCGTCGTAATGATTTTCGCGCGTATGGGCCCTGCTGGAATCGCGCCGTTTTCATCCGGCATCTCAATAATCGTTCTGCGTAACGCTTCGGTCAAGAATTGCGCCGCAAGTGACGTCATCAAGGCATCGCTGGGGTTTCGCTCCATAATGCCTAAGCAAAACTCCGCCACCTGCGCTCTATCGCCCTTGTCCAACAGAAGCGGGGCCGCCCGCAAACGAATCATGTCGGAATCAACCAACTCCGCCGTCGGAAGGCGTCCGTCGAGCAATTCGAGGCTCTGCACAACAACGTCGTGTTTCTTGTGCTCCTCGTCGGGAATCGTATGCTTTTCCGGCAGGATTGCTCGCGCACGGTCGATTTCCCCCACCAGTGCCAACCCCTCAGCCAAATGCATTCGGCCCGCCGGCGGCAGGTCATCGAGGGGAATGCCATTCAATTGTTCGCGTGCGTCTTGAATTTGTTGCAAATTCAACGTCGAAAGGGCGACCTTCAAACGAAAATTGGCAACCCATTTCTTGGCTTTGGGGCGCTGCTCGACATCTTTTGGATCCGTTTTTTCCAACAGTCCTTCGACATGGCGGAGCGTCTTTAGATAACGTTCTCGTGCGTCCGCGAACCGTCCTTCATGATAAGCACGCGTGGCTTCCTTGTTTTCCGCCTCGAAGCGTTCGTCAATGTCGTCTTCATACACGTCGACGATTGGCATCTGCCCTTTGGGGTCGTGCGGAACGAATTCACCCGCCACTTCCTTCACGACATCCGCAACCGTAATCCGCGTCTTCTCCGCCCAGCCCGTCGTCGCCAGTTCGAGTTTGTCCCACGGTTCGTGCAACCGATCTTTAACCGGGCCAAACTTTCCGTCGTGCCCCACCCACCGCTCGACTTCACGCGCCGCACCTCGCGCCATTGCCGCCCGCACCACGTCCAGCGGCAACACGTCTTCCGGAAACACCACCTCGCGCGTCAATGCCCGGACGAACTCCACTCCCGGCAAATTCTCCACGTCGTGCAACAACCTGCGCAACCGACGTTCCCGCGTCGCAGTCGCTTTGCCCATCGGCGGCTCGTTGGCCTTGACAAATTCCCGAATCGCTTCAAGTTGCTCGAATTCGTCTCCCTCTTTTTCCCCGAGCAATGGCGAAAGCTTGTCGAGCCATTTCGCGTAGTCACCTTCCAAACCTCGATACACGAACGTCGCAGCAGCAAATGGTTTGACCGGTAAATCCTTGTCGTACGGCGTCGATTCGCCTTTTCGATCGTACCCCAAATCCACATCCGCTACGATCATCCCCTCTTCGTTGCGATCCAACAATCCAGCGCGTTTCGGATAATCTTGCAAATCCTGTTGACGACCTTCGTCCACGTACATGGACGTGCCACCACCCGAAGCATCATTCGCATACAAGACCGGTCGATGCTCACGGCGCGCTTGTGCCCAACAGTTCGCTGCAAACTCATTCACCGTATGAGGAGGCGTCAAACTCGGCACCGCGAGGAATCGACATGGCGCCAGGTTCTCCGCAATGATCGTCCGATGTTGTTCCGTGTCGCGTGAGAGGAAATCGCGGCAAATGAGGACCCCCATCGGCCCCTCGATTCCCTCCGGCGTAGCTACACCATTCCACGTTTTGCCCGAAACGAATTGCAATCGTTGTTCTTCATCGACAGGATGAACCTTGGCGCCCATCGAAAGCGCTTTGCCTTGGTGCAATACGGGACAAACCGCATTACGTACCGCCGGAATCGATGTCGACAAAAGGCGCTCGTACACCTGCGACCGACGCCCTTCAGCGTCCACGAAATGCGTTCCCGCAACGATAACGATCTCGGGAGCCTTTTGCGCCAAACGTTCCAACAATTCCGCCGGAATGCTGTACTCGGGAAATACGACGAGCCGAACCTTCCAGTCCTGACAATGTTGAAGAATCACATCGAGCCGCCGACCAAGCTGCTTGACATACGCCTTACGTACACGAGCACGCAGGTTCTTGTACGCGCTCTCGATTTTTTTGGGAACGCCCGCACCATCGAGCACAAACGAATGACGCGAAGCCTTGGGGTCGAAAAGCGGATCGTCCAACATTTCGGCAACCGCCGGATGATACGCGATCTGAACAACGGCAACCCGCGTGTAGGCGCTCAACATGCGGCGCGCAGTATAGCCCAAACAAACACCCTGTGAACAAGAACGTTTTGTCGTGACCTCGCCCTACCCCTTCCCGTCACGTTGACGATCCCCACTTCCACGACCGCGACCACCTACCGTCACAATGACGGACCCACTCCAAAGACCACGACCACCGCCCGTCACAACGACGGACCCTACTCGCACCATTACGACCAGCACCCATCACATGGACGAACGCCACGCGCACCATAACGACCACCTCCGGTCACAATGACGAATGCCACTTGCCCTCCTGCGACCATCTCCCGTCACAATGACGAACACCACACGCACCACAGCGACTGCGCCTCTTGGCATTGACGTTGGGGAACTCTCCGCTGCCCATGTCCGTGACCGTCATGCCTGCGATCGCTGGATCGTCGTAGGTTTCGCCGTGGAACTGGAGCCCCGTGGCCACTGTGCCGAGCCCTGTTTGGCTGTACAACGATGCTGGATAAAATCCGACGAACTCGTCCCTGAACCTGACCCACCACTTTCCTTCATGCAGCTCGACGCGAAGGTAGCCCTCAACCGGTTCGCCCCGCAATGCGCTGGTTGGAGTGATGATCGCACCTGGCGTCCATGTGGTGGATCTCTGCACCCAGCCCGCCTGCTTCCTATCGGGCCCTCCCTTGTTCGCTCCAGTTTCCTTATAACCGTTGGTCGTAAAATAAACAAAGAATCGTGTCGCAAAATCGCCGTACCGGCCGCTATAGACAGTCCAGCCTGCCTCGACGGTCTCGCTGATGTTGCCCGTTGCGTCCAAAGTAAAGACGCCAATCTGACCAACCGACATCTCCTGGGAAAACATCGAAAATGGCTCCCAGAGACTGAGGTATGCCTCGCCCCCGAAGTTATTCTGGTTCAACCGGGTCCGTGCATGGAAGTGATGGTTTGTCGGAGAGACTTGTGCCGGGACATCATAGTTGGGGATCTCAGCGGCGTCACCGAACTTTGACAAGTAATCGGCAACCGTTCCGGGAGCATGGATTCGGTCTGGATCGGTGCGCAAGATCGGCACCGTGCCGGGAGGACCCCATGCCTCGGGTTCGTCCTCGAGTTCGCCCCGGGCGACCTTTGGTCGGCACGCATCGTCTATCGCCATCTGATCCGGTTCAGGATCGAGCGGCGGAGGTTCTGGCAACACGCCATCCGGCACCTGCGAACGCGGGTCGATCCAGTCGTACACAGAACCGCGCCGAGTGACGGTTGTCGTGACGATCTCCAGCTTCGCCTTGGCTCGGAGCACGTCGTTTCAACGAGTTTCCGTAGCTTTGCACCAAGCTCGGACGAGAGTTACCACCTTGGTCGTTTTCGAGGCGATTTCTGAATCAGTCGAAAACGTGACCACTGCCCGATCGACGGCGGCCCATTCCATGAGCCCCGAGGGATCGTCGAACGAAAAGCCGCTCGTATCTTTGGTTTTCGCGCCGCGATGAAAGATGAGCTGCAAGCCACCTTTGGGCGGGAAACGAAATGTCACGCGGTCGTCGCCACCGTAACAGAAGCTCGGGGCATTCCACTTGATGCGCTCGGTAATGGCAGAATCCGCGGCAAGAATTGCTTTTCGGAGCTGTAGGATCGCCGCCTTGTGCGGGTGCCGCAGATTGAATAGGAAATCATCGACGCTAACGACACTCTTGGCCATGGTTTGGCGCAGCGTAACATCTCGCGCGACGACCTACAAGAAAGCTGAGCGTCGTGAATGATCTGCGGTTGGCTCCCGAGCACTTTCACCAAGATGATTTGTTGTCAATGGCACATGTAGTGTCTGCCAAAGATTTATCTTGACGACGTACCGACTGGTTGGTATGTATCGCGGCAGGAGAAAACAGTGGCTCCACCTTTGAACAACGCTCGTGATCGGCTGCTTGCAGCCGCGCTTGGTGTCATCCGCACCAAGGGCTATTCGGCGACTACCGTCGATGATCTCTGTGTTGCGGCGGGGGTTACCAAGGGCGCTTTCTTCCATCACTTCAAAAGCAAAGAGGCGCTCGCGGTGGCAGCAGCAAACCATTGGTCGGAAATGACGGGCGCTTTTTTTGCCGCGGCCCCTTATCATGACCATGCGGATCCGCTCGACCGAGTGTTCGGCTATATCGATTTTCGCAAGGCGATCCTGCGTGGCGGCGTCCCGGAGTTCACTTGTCTGGTCGGCACGATGGTGCAGGAGACGTATGACAGTGCGCCTGCCATTCGCGACGCTTGTAATGCATCCATCGCCGGACACGCACAAAAGCTCGAAATCGACATTGAAGCTGCCATGGCGGCCCGCGGTATCGTGGGCTCGTGGACGGCAAAAAGCCTCGCGTTGCACACTCAAGCTGTCATTCAAGGCGCTTTTATTCTCGCCAAAGCGCAAGGCTCGGCGGCCGTCGCAGCCGACAGTATCGATCACCTCAAGCGTTACGTAACGCTTTTGTTCACAGAGCCAAAGGAAACACAGGATCCATTTGGTATCGATTGGGCATTAAACGAGCCTGCCGTCAGCAAACAATAGTAAGAACAGGAGAAACGTCATGTCGAATGAATTTCCGAAAGATCGTGAGCTGAGTTTTTCGCGTCTGCTCGATGCACCGCGGGAAAAACTGTTCCGCTGCTGGACCGAGCCGCAGCTGTTGACACAGTGGTTCACGCCGCCGCCTTGGAAAACCATCAAAGCCGAAGTGGACGTACGCGCCGGCGGTCAATGCAACATTACCATGCAGGGGCCCGAGGGGCAGGAAGTCCCCAATCCTGGGGTATATCTCGATGTCATTCCGGGGCGTAAGCTCGTCTTCACCGACGCCTTTACCACCGCTTGGCGGCCTTCGGCAAAAGCCTTCATGGTCGGCGAAATCAAGTTCGAGGACGAAGACGGGAAGACTCGGTACACCGCGACGGTGCGCCATTGGTCCGCCGAGGACAGCAAACAACACGAAGCAATGGGTTTTCACCAGGGTTGGGGCATTGCCACCGACCAGCTCGAAGCATTGGCACGGAGCATTTGATCATGTCGCAAAAGATTACGCCGTTCCTGTGGTTCGACGGGCAAGCTGAGTCCGCCGCCAAACTCTATGCGTCCCTTTTTCGGGACTCGCGTATTGGTGCGATCAGCCGATACGGCAAAGATGGGTTCGAGCACCACCGCCAGCCCGAGGGCAGTGCAATGGTCGTCGATCTCGAACTCGCCGGCTATCGAATGAGCTTTCTCAATGGAGGACCGGCATTCAAATTGACGCCAGCAATTTCGTTCTTCGTGCAATTCGAAACCGAAGACGAAGTCAATGCGCTCTGGACCGCTCTGAGCGAAGGTGGCTCGGTAATGATGCCGCTCGACGCTTATCCTTGGAGCAGGCGATATGGCTGGCTCAGCGACCGCTTTGGGGTATCGTGGCAAATCGCGTTGGGATCCAAGGCGGATATCCGTCAAACGATTACGCCGTCGATGCTCTTCGTTGGGTCGCAAGCGGGTAAATCAGAAGCCGCGCTCAAGCTCTACACGGCCACATTCCCGAATTCGTCGGTCGAAGGCATTGCACGTCATGACGGATCGGGTGTCGACGCTGCGGGAACCGTCCAGCACGCGCAGTTCTACTTGAATGGCAACGAGACCTTCATGGCGATGGACAGCGCATTTGAACACCAATTCGGTTTCAACGAAGCCGTGTCATTCATGATTTCTTGCGAAACGCAGGACGAAATCGATCATTATTGGTCAGCGCTCATCGCCAATGGTGGATCGGAAAGCAGGTGTGGCTGGCTGAAGGACCCGTTCGGCGTCTCTTGGCAGGTCGTACCGTCCGCGCTGCGTGAAATGATGTCGGGACCCGATCGCGCCGCAGCGAGCCGAGTGATGCAGGCGTTCCTGAAGATGCGCAAATTCGATATCGCCGCGCTCGAAGCAGCCTTCAAGGGCTGATGCCGCTCGCCGCACGCTACAACACCCAACGTTGAACCATGCCTATTCGGCGTCCCCCATCTACGGCACGTTCATACGATGGAACATCGTCGCCGGAAAGATGACGAGCGCCTATAGCAAGGGCACGAACTGGATCATTAAAGACTTCCGCATCCATCCCGCCGGAAACACACTCTACACGCAATTGGGTTACGTATATCTGGTGCGCTGGGGCCCGAGGTTACCGGATCGCATCCGGATGGAGTTTCCCCGGAGGGCGTTTTCGATTTGGCGGGCAATGTTGCGGAATGGACGGCACTGGCACAAAAGGGGTTGGCACTTGTGGACGTTAGGCGCCACCAACGCATTTCCAACGTGAACCGAACCCAAAAGTCCCCAGAGAATTCTATGCCGTGTGTAAAGAACTTGGGCGGCATTCCTACTCTTGCAACGATTGCAACATTGCTATAAACAACAGTAAGGAGGCGATTACAATGGCTTTGTATGCTTCGATGATACTGGGCTTTCTGGGACTCGTATGACGGCAAGGACCCGGCTGGTGGATGGCAAGCGGCCAAAGCTAACCTGCCATTCAGAAAATTCAGCTTCCCCATCATGATTACGTGGTACTGCCCGATCACCATCGGCATGCCGATTCGACATTCGGTGTGAGGGGATATATCTCGCCAGCTGTAGCTGCCTCCATGAGCGCTACGGTCACCAACAGCGTCGCCGGTGCCATGGCCAGCGGCACGGATTTCGACCTCCCGCAAGGGATTTTTTGTGACAAGTTTAGGGCTGGCGTAAGGGCGGCGTTCCCGGCCATGTACCCGAACTTTCCGACAACCGTGAATCTCTGATGAAAACAACACGTTCCGAACTTCTCGATCTCGTCTACCACTTCTACCCGCGGGGAATGCTGGACATCGACCGCATGCACGTGCCTGCCGGTGAGCTCGTCTACGTGGACACGGAAGAACACTGCCGCTTGATGGTAACGGCAGCGCGCGGACGACGCGAGTACCCAACGTGGAAGGCGATGCTCCGCCGCCTGGGGGAACAAGACAGCGTTCAAGACGACTCGCTCCACCTGCTTTCAGGGGGAATCCACCCGGCGTACTCGGGCCGCGTTTGGGTCATCGAGAACAGAACGACACTCAGCTTCCACGTGTCCTTGCTCGGTCCTTATTACGGCATTCACCT
>JANORL010000528.1:0-2105 GCA_031415295.1 Polyangiaceae bacterium
GGGCGTTCTCGCTAATGCGTCAAACGTTTGCGCGCGGATGCCCCCATAACGTACACAACACGCGAATGGCATGGACGTCGATCCCAAGGCTCGAGCGCGCCTTTGCGAACCAAAAGATCTCTCAAGATGCCGTTCCGGGCCTCAATCGTCGAGCGGCTAACCCGAACGAAGTGCTTAGCGCCCTCGTGTCCACGCCGAAACGTGTGCGCAGAGCCCGTCGCAGGCTGGGTAAACACAAGAATGCGTCGCGCCCCGTCATCTAAAACAACCTCATCCACGAGGGGCGTGATCGGCGGCGACACGCGGTCTCGGCACCGCGCCAAAACCTGATTTTCGACTTCCTTGAGCCGACTCGAAGTCAGTCCCACTCGTGCGGGCGGCGCAAACCCATGCGGATCCTTCTCCTCTTTGGCTCCGCAAACAATCGTCCCGCCGCCAAGATTCTGCAAGTCGTTGGCAAACGCCGTGAGAGATGCAACAACGTCATCGACGTCGGCGACGTTTTCCTTCCACTCTGTCTGTTCGCTCTCGCGAATTGCGAGTGCATCGAGGTCCACACGGCTCGTCACAATCACACCTTTTTCCGGCGTCAAGATTAACCAAGTTTCATCCAAAAAACAAGTTTTTCACCGATCAATTACGGGAACTGCGGCAACACGGCGGGCTGGCCGGTGGCGCTCGGGAGAAGTCCAGTACGTCGAGTCAAACCAACCTGCCCCTCACGACTCGCTCGCCAGCGTAATACATAGGAATTCCGCCTTTGGGTCCGATCGTCACATTTCTACGCACCCGACCTGGCATTATTGTCGATTCGAGCGTGAAGCAATGTTTGGCAAGGATCGTTCCGAGGATAATCCGCATTTCGTAACTCGCAAATGCCGCACCCAAACATCGGCGATGGCCACCTCCGAACGGCAAAAACTCGAATGGCGAAAACTTATTTTCGAGAAATCGTTCGGGTCGGAAAACATCGGGTTCTGGATAAATATCCGGATCGAAATGGACCGCGGCAATCGCCGCGCCAACGCCCGTGCCGACGGGAATGTCCCAATCGCGCAGTCGAAATGGCTTTGCAACGCGCCGAGGAACGATGGGCAATACGGGGGTTCGGCGCAACGTTTCATCGCATACCGCACCAAGATATGGCAGCTTGGCCATGGCTTCGGGCATAGGCGTGGGGCCAAGTGAATCGATTTCGTCGAGAACGCGGCGCAAAATGGCGGGGTGTTTGTGGACCCAGAAGAACGCCCACGCCAAACCAATTGCAGTCGTTTCATGACCAGCAGCGATCATCGTGAGCAATTCGTCTTGCAGCTCCAAATCGGTCATCGGTTCGCCTTGCTCGTCACGAGCGGCAAGCATGAGTCCAATGATATCTTCTTGTGTACCTTCGCGGGCTCGGCAAAGTTCGATTTGAGCTTGAAGAAGTGCGCGTACTTGGCGATGAATATTCATAAAATGTTTCCATGACGGCACCGCCTCGTGACGAAGAAAGTCGACAAACATGAAAATCGGGCGAATGGAAGTCATCATTTCGTGATTGAGTTGATGAAAAAACGCGCTACGCTCGAGATCTTGCACGCCGAACACTGCTCGAAGAATGATATCGAACGTAATCGTCTGGGTGAGGTCTTGCATGACGAATCGTTCCCCCGGTCGCAACTTGGATGCCGCTTCGATCGAGGCGTTTTGCATGATTTGACCGTACGCACGCATTCGCTCGCCATGAAATGGCGGCATGAGCAACTTACGTTCACGCTTGTGACGAGCGCCTCCGAGAAGGATCATCGAATTGGCGCCCACAAGAGGTTCGAGCGGCACGACGCCAAAAGCCGTGAACGTATCGGGATCCGCGGTGAAGATTTCTTTGATGCCTTCGGGATCCGCGGTCAGAACGAGATTTCCGACCGTCGTGGACAACGTGAACGTCCGGCCATATTCGCGGACGCAATCACGTAAGACCTCGATTTGGCCGCGTCCAAACGCGATCGTTTTGAAAATTGCGGAAAGACCGCCAGGCGGAAGCGTGTTGGTTTGCATAGATTATCCTTGGAAAACGTGATTGACGGTAGAGGACAGGATGCGCGCAGTCAAGCGCGACTACG
>JANORL010000529.1:0-11133 GCA_031415295.1 Polyangiaceae bacterium
CGACGATACAGATCCCGAAGCGTTCGACGAGCTTTTGCCGTACGCGGACATCGTATTCATTTACGACTCGACGGCCCGTTCCGAAAGCGTGCATGTTTTCCCCATTCCGTACAATTTGTTGTCGTGTGACGATCCGAATGCACTGATTCCTCGCGCGGTCGACATGGGTCCTCGGTTGCCGCACGCGAACGAGAATCCATTACGAAATGCGCAATGGAATCCGTTCCATACTGATTTCGAGGACGTGAGTCCGCTCAATGTTCGTTTCGTAGCGGCCGCGCAGGGAGTTGTCCCGAAAAAAGGCCCGGAAATCATTCGCGTGTGTACGCATCCGCCGGACGTGCGTTCCGATGCGCAGGAATGGTTGTTCACGTCGGAAAAGGCTGGTGCGAGTTATACCCGCGACCCGGATCTTTATGCGCGACTGCGAGCGGGCGCCAAACGTGTGTATGTATTTGACAAGGACGCGCCTGGCGAAAGCGTTTTACGTTTTCCATCGCCCCACAATCGATTACGTTGCCCTGGCAAACCATTGGTGGGCGATACGTCGGACGACGCGGCGAAAAAGAAAGCAGCTTTCGACGCGCTCGTCGTCGCCGTGATGGCGAAAGCGTCGGTGTCGGAATTCGGAGGCACTGGCGGTTCGGACAAACGCACGTGGACGTCGAGTCCCGAAGGACAAGGCGGGAGCCTTTCGTTTTTCGAGTCCGTCGTGCGACAAATGGTCATCGCTGGCGCGTTTCAATCGGGTGATGTCAGCGGCAACCTGAAGGATCCGAACGGTTCGCGTTATGGCATAGCGAACGGGAAAAACGTGGCCGGTCCCGATTCGTTGATGCTGCAATTGGCGGCGGGCACGTTCTTGATGTTGAAGAACCCGCTGCGTACGACAGCGGCGTTTGGCCGGAAAATCGCTGAAGCTGCACGAAAAAAGGGCGTGTTGATCATTGCCGACGTAAAGCTGTTTCCGGAGGGAATTGCGAAACAGCTCATTGTAACGTACGGCAAAGATATGGCGCCGTCGCTGCACCTAACGCAGACGATCATGCCGTTTTCGCGGGCAACTATGTTTACGAAAGGGTGGGGCATGGACTACCAAGCGCATAAGATCTTGGAAAGAGCCATGTGGAAGGATGTCTTCGGCAAGGCGAACTTTGAAGACCTACCGGCGATCATTCTCAAGGATTGGGAGCACAAGGCCGTAACGAAGGAGCTTAACCGGGTAAGAGATAAATGGCTTAGTGACCAAGCGGAGAGGATAGCGAAAAAGGTGAAACCAGACGAAGTTCCAGGCATCAACAAGGAAGGATTGTGGGAAATCTACCAAAAAGCGTACAGGGACAAACCAAATTGGCTACGAGCGATCAAATCCTACTTCGAATGAGCAGTCATGACCAACGGGAGGCAACATGAAAACAAAGTGGTGGATAACATTCAATGCCCTCAAGATTCCGGGCGGTGCCGCAACGATTCTCGACGCCGCGGGCTGCGGTCCAGATGTTGCGGAGGTGTTTGAGGTACTTGTCCTCAATCGGATTTCAGTCACGGTGAAGCTGGACGATGGCGATGAGCGCATTGCGAAGTTGCATGAACTCCTGAACCGGTACGGTGTCGAAGTGGAGGCGTCTGATTACGTCGAATACTCTAACGAAGATCTCCAATCCGCGCCGCTGTTGTGGATGTCACCCGATATCAACGAGAACGTTACCTCAGGTCTTATCGAGGGCACGAAGTACGACATGACGGACGCATGCGCCAACTGTGCAACGGGGGCGCGACAAACCTCGGCGCTGTACATCGATGGCTACGATGAAACTCTCGCCAAAGTCCGAAAACATCGGGCCATCGGTTCCTTTGATGGCGATATCCTCGTCGATGGCGGCATGGCCAAAAAATTGAAAGATGCCGGGGTGACGGGAATCTCGTTTGGCGAAGTCCGCGCCCGGCTTCCGAGCAAAAAGTGGCGTATGCTGGCGCGTGAGCAAATTCTCATAACCCACACGATGCCGCCGAGGCGTTTCGAACCTACGACGAGCGAAGACAAATACTTGTGTAAGGTTTGTCGGCGGGGAGTCGGCTCTACGCCGATGAAGTCGTATCGATCCGAGGACCTCGTCGGCATGCAGGACTTCAATTTGACGTGGGAATGGCGTGGTCAGTTTTGGCCCAAGCCGAAAGAAAAACACGCCTACGCCAAGTGGCCGAGTCCCTCCACCCTCGTCACCCCCAAAGTGATGAACATTTTCCGCGAAGCCGGCGTGACGACGTTCAAATGGACGCCGCTGTTCCTTGATGAATGACAAGCAAGGTGCAGCAAAAGGTGGTGCAGCCCAAAGGTGCCCCAAAGGTGCCAACCATTTTCCGAAACGCGGCGCCTTACGACGTTTCCACCAAATACTTCAGCCGCAACACTTCTTTGGTCGCGTCAAAAAGCATCGTCCGCAAAAGCTCCACAAGATCGACCAGCGGTACCGAACGATTGGCAACCCAATCCAGACTCGTCGCTTCGACAAACCCAATCCAACCACGCATGGCCGTTCTGGCAAGCGGCGTGTTCATTTCGGGCGGCAATTGACTCACGATACGCGCAAGAAAAACGGCGCGCGTTTCTTCAATGACGCTCGCAACTTCCGGATCGGCGCCAATTCCACCTCGCATCAAAGCTACATAAGCCGCACCGCGGCGTTCGACGAAATCCAAATACGTCTCGATTCCGTGACGAATACGATCATCCACACAACCCTCGTCCGTCTTCGGTAACGTGTCTTCAATGAGCTGGTTGGCCGTATCGCGTAATGCTGCTACGTAGAAATCTCGTTTGGTGGGAAAATAATGATACAGAAGCCCTTTGGAAATACCCGCGGCTGCGGCAATAGCGTCGACCGATACTTCGTCGTACGTGTTTTCGCTGAAAATCTTCCGACCAAGAGTAAGCAACTGCGCCCTTCGTTCGTCAACCTCGAGCCTCGAGCGCAAAACTTGGCGTTTGGGATGGGCAGGGCTCTTCATGCGTGCCGCTATACACCGCTATTGACCCGTGTTCAATCATCGTCGACCATAGTTGCAAACGAATCAAAAAAGGGCTGAAACATCGTGCCCGTTACCGAAGTACCCGGCGATGTCGACGCCGCCCTGGTCGCTTCGCTCGAAACCTGAACGGCCTCACCCCTCCTTGGCAAGGGCAAGTTTCGTGCCGATCTGTCGATCTTCCTCCACAAATCGACCATGTTGACGTCTGCATCACCGTTCTTCGGGTCGAGAATGTCTGATCGGGTAGCCGAGATGGGGTGTCTGGCGAGCAACAACACCGGATCAGTCGACCGAGGTGGTGATGGGTAGATCAGGATTGCGTGATCACGGGTCCGCGAGGCCGATGGCTTTACGTAGGAACGTCGGATCGGTGGGGTGAATACGCGATAATGGCCTGCTTTCAGGGCTATGTCTGCTGAAATGGAGATGTGATCAATGGCCAGCGCGTTTTACGCGGGGGGCCGAGGGTGAAGCGCGTATTGGGGAAAAATCCTGTTGAACACCCTGTAAAAAACGTAAACTCACCAAATAACAAAGAAAAATGAAGACAGCCAGCGGATACCTGGCGTATCATGCCGGAGCTCGAGCGGCGCGATGTCGCAAGCAAGCAAGAAAGACGACGTTTGATATGGCGGACGATGACAAAGACTCTCGAAGAGACAATATCCTCGACCTAACGGGCGCGGTTGTGCTGGCATTGACGACAGCGCTTGCGGCATTTGCGGCTTATGAATCATCTCTTTGGGGTGGCAATCAAGCGACTGCGTACACGCAGGCAACAATAACGCTTGGCGAGGCGAACCGGGAACTCTTGCACGCGTCGCAAGAGCGCGCTTTTGATACCGCTGTGTGGCTGGAGCACATGAACGCGAACCAGCCGGTTCACGTCGATACAAAACAAGCGGGCGGCCACGATCCCATTGAAGTAGCCGACGAGCAGCCGCAAACCAAGGAACAAATCGCTGCGGCGCTCGCAGATGACCTGACGGCGGTCGACGATGGGCCGCTCTCCAAAAAACTCGATAAGCTGCTCGCCACGCGCCTCGAGCTGACGGCAGCGCTCAAATGGACCGATGAACAGCACCGCAAGACGACAAAAACAATGTCGAAGGAGAAGCGGATCGAGATGGCGAGAAAGTTGGTTGATCTCGCTGAAAAGGAAGAGAACCTAGCGGAATCCCAATATGCCTTGCTCGAAAAATTGGGTTTGGCAGAAAGCACCGATCACGATATCGACGAAGCCCTCGCCAAAAACCCGAGCGCCAAAGCCGAAATGGCGAAAATGGAGGAAGAAGTAGGCAAACTCCAATCCGAAGCGGAGAAGATGCTCGATAAAGTGGCGAAACCGTTGTTTTTCGAATCTCCGGCGTACGAAAAAGGCAAAGCACGCAAATACGAAGAGCTCATCGCCGCAGGAAACAAGCTTTTCCTGGACGGCCAGACGTACAACACCAACGGCGACAATTACACACTCACGACGGTGTTTTATACGGTCGCGCTGTTTTTCGCGGGGCTTTCTTCGGTGCTGAAAAAATTCCCCATCAAAGCGACGTTCCTGGTGATGGGCATTGCGATTGTGGTTGGCGCGACGATATATATGTTACGAACGCCGTTTGCTTGAGCCAATCAAGGGCCATCGTCGCGAAAGAGTTTGCTGTTTCGGCTGGGATCTCACGCCTGCACGTCTGGAACAGCCGTTCTGGTCGATCGTTGCGCGAAGGATCCAAGCATCGTTCCCATTGCAAGCCACACGGCCGCCAAGCGCGATGACTTGATAAGTCATTTGGAACGGCCAACGCAACTTGGTAAACGCGGTTACACTGTCTGCTTGACATTGAAGCGACGTCCCGTACTATCTGGACTCGTCGAGTAAGTAATACCCAACAGTCCTGGACGCAGTGAACAGGCATTGCGATGTCCTCGTCGCTTCGGCTGTTGGGCAGCTGTGCCGTGATGAAATTGCCGTCCGTTCGATCAAGGATGGTAATTTTACCTTTGCTTGGAATTGGGTGGGATATCCATGAAAAACCGAATCGTTGCGTTGATTGCGCCGTTTGCAGCGCTTGCCTCCGGCTGTGGTGATGTCGACTCGAACATGGGCGCAACAACCATTCCACACGTTCGCACCATTGTTGCGGAAAGGACGACATCGTTCACCGACGCATTCGCTGAGGAGGGTATAGACGTTATCGTGCCAGAAGTCGCGTCGACAACCATAACCGAGGCAAAGAAATCGAAATCGAATCCCGTGCTGGTACGGAGTTTTCGGGGACTGAACCAGCGAGAACAACGAAATGCGAACGTTCCGGCGGGTCAAGCGCCTCATCCAGAGCACGAACGGGAACCCCCGGACCAGGCGTTGTGTGTGGGAAACGGCTTCGTTGTCGAGGGAGTCAATCATGCAGTTCGTGTCCGCAACACAAATGGCCAGCCACTATCTGCCCCCTTGAGCCTCAATGATTTTTTCGACCGTGAGCCAATGGTTCAGGGAAACGATCCCAACGATCCATTCGATGATGTGTTCGGCCCGGTAATCGTCGATCCTACTTGCTATTTCGACAAGCCAACCCAGCGTTGGTTTTTCGCTGCCGTGACGAGAGAAAGGGAACCCGACGGATTCCCGAACGGTGGAAGCTTCCTGGAGCTTGCGGTGAGCAACTCGTCGAATCCGCTTGGACCATGGACGATATACGATATTCATGCCGAAAACGACGGGACAAACAACACACCTGATCACGACTGTTTTGGCTCTGACATCTGCTATGCGGATTTCCCGCACATTGGTGCCGATCAGAATGGCATATACGTGACGGTGGACGAATTCTCGTTCATATTCGATGGATTCGAGGGCGCGAACGTGTATGCATTCGCGAAACAGAACCTCGTTTCGCTGCCTTCGAGCGTTACGTTGACGCTCTTCCGAACGAAAAATGTCGTCGATTCCGATGGCGATAATACGCCTGACCAGTCGGGACAAACCTTGTGGCCGGCGGTTTCTCCTGGCAATCAATACGAATGCGATGCCGGTGGGGCGCAGTATTTTCTGAGTTCCAACGCAAATCAAAAACCGTTCGGGGAAACACCAGAATCGGACCAACTGATTGTCTGGGCGTTGACCAATACCGCGTCGCTCAATACGGCCACGCCAAACCTTGTGCTTCACCACAAAGTGGAAACGGTCAATACGTATCGCGTCCCGCCTCTTGCCGACCAAAAAAACGGTCCAACCCCACTGCGCGAATGCCTCAACGATGGAGCCGACGGAGGATGTAAGAATTTTTTCTTTCCAGAACTACCCCAGACGAGCGAGGAGTTGATTGCGTTCAGCGCCGGCGACGCGCGAATTCTGACCCTCACGTTTGCGAACAACAAGCTTTGGGGCGCGTTAAATACAGGAATCAGCATCGGCACCGAGGAGCGGGTTGGCGCGGCGTGGTTCATTCTCGATCCAACCGTTTCTCCCTTCGGTGTTTCGGCAAGCGTCATCAAGCAAGGCGTGCTCGCTTTGCCGAGAAACAACGTTGTTTATCCCTCCATCGCGGTCACCAAGAGCGGTCGCGGCGTCATGGCATTCTCGCTGTCCGGAAAAGACCATTGGCCGAGTGCCGGATATGCATCGATCGACGCGGTGAGCGGCGTTGGGGCCATTCAAATCGCGGCGGAAGGTGTCGGACCGCTCGATGGGCTTTCGGGGTATTCTGCGTTCGTATTCGGTGCGATCCCGTCGCGTCGATTCGGTGATTATGGCGCTGCGGTGGCAGACGGGAACGACGTTTGGATTGCATCCGAATACATTGCCCAGAAATGCAACCTCCAAACCTATATCGACACCCTTGGTTCGTGCGGCAATACCCGAACCCTCCGAGCGAATTGGGCCACCCGCATTACCCAACTACGGGTCATGGGTCCGCCGTGACCGTTTGCGACATACGTCAGGGATCTGCTTCGAATCGCATCATGAATTTCCTTCTACAAAAACCGTACGGACGCGACTAGACGTTGCGGGCACCGGGTCCCAAAGAATTGCGTGACCGACCTGTCGGTAGAGCTGCGTGCTCATGCCGCGGGCGGGAGAAAAAGACGCAAGCAGAGGAGGGATCATGGACAAGCATATGCGATTGGCGACGACCCTTTGGGCCACAGCGGCTCTCATTTGCGTGGGATGCAGTGGTTCCGTGGAGCCAGACAGCGGCGATCTGGCCGATGAAAACACCGCGACACCTGCGAATGCGGCAGAAACCACGGAAGAGGTGAACCAGGGTCTTCTGTTCGCGAACTGGTTCTGGACATTGGACAATTCTTACGGGTGGAGCTGGAAAGTCTCCTGGTCCGGTTATTACCGTCGATGGATCTGGAACTGGTGCTACGGGATCAATTCGGGCGGCGCCGCCTGGAGGTGGTGTTATTCGAACGCGCCGTATGCGCCCGTGAGCACCGGCAATCCCGTGAATCCTTCAGCTCCAATGCCGGCGAATGCGCCAGCGGCTGCACTGCCTGGCGCACCCACGGGCACCGCAGCTCCATCGACAGGTCAACCGCCAGCCGCTCGACCGCCTGGCACGTGATTCTGCTCGATGACGCTGCCATCGATGCGTAAAAACGCGTAAACACATCACGAACACCGTCCGTGCGCTTTCGTGCACGGACGATGTTCGTCTCAACGCCCCGATGAATTCACGGCGTACATGCGCCCAGCATTGCGGCCAAGGGCACTCCTTAGCCGGAGGTGGTTGGCACCTTTTCAGCACCTTTTCATGTTGGCATTGCGAAAGGGGCTGTACGGCGGTGGCATGCGGTGTACCATTGCCGTCACTATGACCGAGCAAGAATCAGATCCTCGTCGCCAGACAGAGCCGAGTCTGTTTACGCTGGCCCTCTCGCTGGTTGGTCCCGCTCCCGAGGGCACGCCTGCAGCGCTGGAGCTCAAACCTGGCCAGACGGTCGTCGCCATTGGTGACTCGATCACCGCCTACGGCAACTTCGACGGTTACCTGACGATGTGGGACACGTTCCTGGCCCAGCATTACCCCGACCTGAAGATCCCGAAGATCATCAACGCCGGCATCGGCGGGCAGAGGTCGGAAGATCTGGTCGCTCGATTCCAGAGCGATGTTGTCGACAAGAAGCCAGACGTAGTGACGATCAGCGTTGGGATCAACGACGTCTGGTCCCGGCTCGGCGCCCCGCACGATGAGGAGATCCTGGCCGCCTACAAGCAAAATGTCACCAAGATGGTCGAGATGGCGCAGGGGGCCGGGATTGAGGTCATTTTGCTCACGCCCACAGTCATCGTGGAGGATCTCGACAGTGAGGGAAATAGAAGGCTCGCGATGTATGTGGAAGCAGAGCAGCAGATCGCCAAAGAGAAAAAGTGTGCGGTGGTGGATCTGCATCGGATGTTCCTTACCGCGCTCCACAAGAAGCCGGCCGGCGGGGAACCAACCTGGCTGACGGCCGACGGCGTCCACATGAAACCGCTTGGGTACGCGATCATGGCGGTCGGGCTCTTGCGAGGGCTAGGCGTCAGCGACGCGATGCTCGCCGCCCACCCTGGATAACCGCGATGAAGCTCGTATGCCTCTGCCAAACCTGCACCTACGAGGAGAAGCTTTGCCGGCAAAAGCATATCGGACAAACCTTGCACGATTTGCTACGCGACTTGAACTGGCTACTGCGAGGTTGGAGTGTTTTGGAAAATAACCGCCGAATTTCGAACTTTGGGACAGCAGGGATGTGCTGAAATCCTTCCCACCGTGCTGCTCTTAGTCACCGACATGGCGCCCGGCTGTTCCCGTGCTTCGCGACATTTCCACTGACAAAGACCGCGCAACCACCACGACGCCGACATGAGTAACGACGCTCATCGCCGCGGCCTCGCCACTCCTTCTCACCCCACCCCAAAATGATGCGCCCTCAACCATTTCGGCACTCCGGTCTTGAACTGCCGCGAGGTCACCCGTATCCTACCCCCACACTCACACGCGCACATCTGTCCCTTCGCATCTTCCTTGTTTACGTGGTGGGATCGTTCTCCGCGCGCCAACCTTCCACGATCAACCAAGTATTCATGCATCCAAACGCCGCGAATCCGTGAGCGTCTTCAAAAGACCGAACGGTCCGTGTGCGTAGAACGTATGCAAATAGTCGTACGTGCGATCCCACGGCAACGCCAATGGTGGCGAAATGTCGACCCGTTCGATCGTTTCAATGGTTATACCGTCCACGTCACGAATTTCTTCGCGTTCACGCGCCAGTGAATCCACCGTCGTGGTACCGAACATCGAATGCCCGGCGGTCACCTTGGCACCATTCGGCGACGTCGCGATCAGCACGCGATCGAGGCTATCGAATTGGGTCGTCGTCGATGGTATCGTGTCCAAATCCGCGCCAATCGCGGCGGGTCGATTGACACGCCACACGCGATCTAAAACGTCGCGTTGTGGAGTGACTTGGCTCCAATCGCCATCGGGATCGAGCAACGCTATGCGCCCGAATAACATTTGCGGCGAAATCGGAGGGGGAGGGATTGCGCGACAATCGAGCACGGAGTCAGCTTCGCGGAAGTTGCCCGCATACGTATTCACGCGCGAACTTTTCAGTCTTGACTTCGAGCCGTCTTCCTTTTGCCAATTCGGCTGCCTTGTCCATGCACGCTTTGCATTTTTCGTATTCGCCGAGCTGGTCCCAGATGATGCCAGCGTAGATGCAACCGACGGCGTCGGTGGCCGGCATCACTTGCAGGTCCTCTTTTTTGCGTGGTTGTGAAAGGAAATCGGCTACGTCGCTTTCACATTGAAACCTGTCAAAAAACCGTCGGAATGCGCCATCGTCCAAGATGGTGCGTAGATCCTGACCAATTTCGTCGTCTTTTTCTGGCCCATCGGACGACTTCATATCCCACCATTGGGTTTGTTTGGGGACGCAGACGAGTCCTGGTCGAGTGCTCACGATACCAAAGTCTGCTTCTATTTTTGAAGGCTCCGGTCCCTTCGTAAAATAGGACCACACGCCGGGAATATGCACACCGCAATTCAGCGCAAAGCTGATGGAATCCTTGCGATTGCTAAATGATTGCTGGATGTCGGTAACATGGAGCATTCGACCGAGCTGTTTCGAGTAAATGCGGCCATTCTTTTTGAAGCCTTTCTCCACCATGTACGGGGTCAACCATACCTTGAAAAGCTGCTTTGCTCGATCCTGGAGAGTGACTTCACGGGTCATAATAAATCACGCGTCCTCTCTTCCCTGTAGCTGCCTCATACTTCTTGATCTGGCGCTTGCCGGCTGCACGACCTGACGGCGTATTGGGCTTTAGCTCAATCGGATTCTTGTTCGGTGTGAGAGCATCTGGATGCAACTTCCGTCCGTTGGCGTCATACAGCGTTACATTTTCCTTCCACCCTTCGTCTTTCTTTGCCGCCACTTTTTGCTTGAACTCCTCATGCACTTGTCGTCCACGCGCCGCTGCGGGATTTTCACCGCCGCGCGGTTTTGCCACAGGTGCCACGTCCGCGCTAGTCGCGGACGGTTTTCCCTTGACCCGCGGCGTCGTCGTTGTTGTCGTTTCCCCTCTCTTCGTGACCCTTTTTCCCGTCGATTTGAACAGCGTCGTCGTTGTCGTCTGCTGCGCAACCGCGGGCGGCGTGGCCGGTTTGACCGCGGGTGCCGCTTTGGCAACGGGCGCTTGCGTCGCCGGCTTTTCCGCAGGCTTTTTCAGCACCCACTGACCGGGTGCGGGCGCGGGTGACTCCGATGGCACGTCCCCATCGCGCAACAAATGCCCCAGTTCGGCTGCACCATGACCAGTCGTCGCGCAGCCATTGGCCAAAATCATGAGCGAACCGGCCGCCACCGGCACGCCCACCGCGGCACCTCCGCCCGTGCAGCTCATTCCGGCTCCGACACCCATTCCGGCACAACCAAGAATGATGCAACCAAGCCCAGTGATTTGTACCCGATCAAATTGAATGCGCGTCCGGTGATTTGTACGCAATCGAATTGAATGCGGGCCCAATGATTTCCACGCTCGCTTCGCGCGTGTGGGACACGCGCTGCGCGAGGCCAGTCACGATGGGGGCAGAGCCGTCGGCGCAGTTCTTTGGG
>JANORL010000530.1:0-55713 GCA_031415295.1 Polyangiaceae bacterium
GGCGCCGCAGTCACACCATCGGGTAAAAATATTTCATAATGTTGCGATCGCTGAAAAATATCAACAGGTGCGCCAATGATAGCTTTAGTCGCGTCATTACAAACATGAACCTGACCCGCTATGTCGACCACGCAGACGCCAACCGTCATTGCATCAAACGCAGCGCGCAACAAATTACGCTCCGCGACAACATTACTGTGGAGTTTCTCGTACTGCTCGAGCTGTTGCGTCAATTCGGCAACCCGGGCTTCGAGCATTGCGGCTTTCGTGGTGAATTCGTCGACAATCAAATGAAGCTCCCCGTCGCAAACGATGCAGGGCGCACTTCACACGAAATGCAGCATTTCGTCAAGGGCAGAAACAATCTCGACGACCACCTTTTTTTGCCAGTCGAGCTCTGTCGCCAACCGCGGCACGAAGACAGCACGTCCAGCATTGGGCGCAACCGTGAGTTGAAATGCGTGTGTTACGTCCAGAGTGTATAATGCCCTGGTTCCACGAATGGGTCCGCGTGCTTGCAGATAATCACGAAATTCTGGAGGAAGCGGAACCGGCGTCGTCCACTCGAATTGATCGCGGCGAATGCAGGCATAACGCTGGACGACTTTGACGCGGCCGATGTGGAACTCCGCAATCGCATCGCCATAACACAATTCGGCGCGGACACCCGCTTTTACAACGATATCGGGTTTGTCGGAGTCATCCATGTTCGGCTCGAGTTATGCGTGTTGTCGCTCGACGACGATTTCGCAATGCGAGTCGCCCATGGCTAGGCATCGCGTTTCGCGAGCGCGAAAACTGCGTGAATGACCGAATACTTCTTGATAGTATTCATCCGTGAGCGCGGGGCGTTTGGTGATGTCGCCTTGGTAGAGCAGATTCATGAGGCCCGCACCACCCCCGGATGCCAAATAGCAGCGCGGGTGGCTGGATTTGCCATATCCTTCGAGCGCGCCCACGGCTTCATAACTGTGCTCGACTTCAAGAACGAGGCGCTCATTGGGCAC
Organism: Polyangiaceae bacterium; assembly: GCA_031415295.1. Lineage (GTDB taxonomy): Bacteria > Myxococcota_A > Polyangia > Polyangiales > Polyangiaceae > Polyangium. The sequence goes on from JANORL010000530.1 coordinate 1,008, forward strand.
GAGTTCTGCCAATCGATATCGACCCCAGCCGAGCGCATTGATGACGGCCACCATGCCTCTGGCCCAATCTTCTCGCGTCTGGATCATGGGCAATACGACCGCGTCCCATTCGACCGAAACCATGATGCCCCCAAATGTATGAAATGCGCAGACATGACCGGCTTCGGTGAGCAGGGAAATGGCATCCTCTTCGAGTTCTGGCAATTCTCGAATAAACGCACCAAGCAGCCCGTAGGAAATACGGTTGTAATAATCCGCGAAATGCTTGGTAAGATAGAGGCCGAACGCTGGGATCAATCCTTCTTCATTACCCTTCAGCTCGAGGCCCGCAACGGCTTCGGTGACGACGCGCTCATTGATGGCCATCACCATACCTCCACAACAAATGTGCAATGGTCCGCGCCGGCCGCATAACATGCGGTTTCCGTCGCGGTCACCCGTTCGGGAGCAAACTTCGATGCAATCGCAATAGCTCCTGCCAAATATCCCGAAGGAAAGAAACAACCAGGTGTCGTACGCGTGCCCCAACGCGAACGCCAACCAAGAGCATAATGAGAACGCAGCATGGACGCCGTGCCACCTCGCTCCGTCATGCCGCTGATATCGAATGCACCAAAACCATGCTCGGCAAAAATGCGCACGGCCCGTTCGAGGCATTGCTGCGCAGACGCCGAAGGATCGCTCTTTTCTAGCCCCCCAAGCATGTTTCGCGCCGACTCCATCCCCGCCGCAACGAGCAATCGTGGAGCGCGTTCTTTCAGCCCATCTTCAAGGGTGCGTTGCAAATAAACGTTGTAATGATTGCAATGCGCAACGATGCGACGGCCACCAAGTTCGAGGATTCCCCGTTCGATATCGAATGTAGGGGCGACTTCTTTATTCATTACGCTCCTTTGGGTTCCGACTCACCGAGAATCGAACGCGCATGGAACCAGGCTCGCTGGACCACTTCCGGCTCATCGGGCAAGGTCATGGCGTGTCGCGAAATTGCGCGCCCAACAAGCAAATTCAGTCGAGCAAGATCCACAACCACCGTACCCTTCGATTTGCGACGTACGTAATCGACCACTTGCGCCAACTCGATGCCCATCACTCATCCCCCTTTTGCTTCTTCTTCATAATCACGCGCGGGCCACACGGATGTTGCCCGGATCGCGCACTTCAATCATTCATGACGCTGCACGAACAGCTCATGAGTAAGTGAAGAGTGCTTGCCGAAAACAACATCCTTTTCAGATTATTCCGGCGTAACTCAACAGTCAAGTGCAATCTTGTTTCCATCCACGGCGAGTGTGAAGTGTTCGAGATGCAAGAAACTCGTACACAACAGCCCAAACGTTGGTAACATACGCGCCACCATGACGACTTCCCCCGAAGTTTCAACCGGAACGGGTTCTTTTGGCGAACTCGCCGATCACGCGATCCGCCTGTGTCAAACGCTTCTGCGCATCGATACCACCAATCCTCCGGGCCGAGAACGGGCAGCTGCCGAAGTCGTCGCGGACGAACTCGATCGCGCAGGTTTAGTTCCGAAAATCATCGAAAGTGCTCCCGAACGCGCCAATGTCGTCGCGCGCCTTGTCGGCACAGGTGAATTGCCGCCTCTTTTGCTCACCGCACATTTGGACGTCGTCGAAGCGGACGCATCGGCTTGGGCCCAGCCACCTTTCTCGGGAAACATCGCAGATGGATGCTTGTGGGGCCGCGGCGCAATCGATATGAAAAACATGGCGGCCATGTCGATCGCCATCATGACGCGTCTTGCGCAAGAAAAACGCAAACTACGTCGCGATATCATTTTCGCCGCCGTCGCTGACGAAGAAGCCGGTTGCGATTACGGCTCCAGGTTTCTCGTAGAAAACCATGCGGACCTGGTACGTGCCGAATATGCCATTGGAGAAAGCGGCGGGTATACGCTGCATCTTGGCGGGCGCATTTTTTATCCCATTCAAGTGGCCGAAAAAGGAATTTGTTGGGTACGGGCACGGGTCACCGGAGAAGCCGGTCACGGCTCGATGCCGCGCGAAGATTCGGCCATCATCAAACTCGCTAATGCCATTACCAAACTCGGCGAAGATGGCTTGCCCATACATGTTACGCCGTACATGCGCGACTTCGTCAGAGACATTGCCTCGCACAAAACAGGACCACTCACGCCTTTGCTCCTGAAACTCCTCAATCCGTCGGTCGTTCCCCATATTCTGCGCCGACTTCCCGACCGTACGCTCGCTCGCTCGTTGGCATCATTGTTATCAAATACCGCTTCGCCCACTCTGCTCCGCGCAGGAGCGAAAATCAACGTCATCCCCGGTATCGCCGAAATGGATATCGATGGGCGAACCTTGCCAGGACAAACAGAAGACGATTTCTTGCGCGAATTGTCCACGGTTCTCGGTCCAGGTGTATCGCTCGAAGTGTTGAAGAGTTTGCCCCCGACAACGACCGAGCCTATCGAATCTCCCTTATACGATACGATTCGCTCCGCCATTCTCGAACGAGAACCGTCGGCAAGCGTAGTGCCTTACATGATCCCCGGTTTTACCGATGCCAAATATTTCACGAAACTCGGTGCCAAATGGTACGGGTTTTCCCCAGTGAAAATGCCTCCCGACATACGCTTCGCAGAACTCTTCCATGGGCGGGACGAACGGATTCCCGTCGATGGTCTCGCCTGGGGAACCGATCTACTGTTCGACGTAGTTACCCGCTTTTGCGAATGATACGTATTACCTTGCCAAGGGCCGACTCGACGTGTTCTCGTGTTGACAGATAGCGAGGTCTCACATGGTTCCCTTGAGTCTGCGGTATTGGTTCGTCGTTCATTTCGTTGCCGACATGCTTTTCGCGATTCCGCTGATGCTCGCTCCCGAAATGCTCCTACAACCACTTGGATGGACGGTCGTCGATCCTGTGGTGAGTCGCGTCGTAGCCGGCGCTCTTGTGGGCATTGGAGGCGAATCGTTGCTCGGTCGAAATGCGGACCTTGCTAGTTTTCGAACCATGTTACGTCTCAAAGTTCTCTGGTCGAGTACCGTGATCGCGGGCCTCGTTTTGTCACTCATCCAGGGAGCGCCATGGGGAACTTGGGTTTTTTTGGCCACTTTTATTGCATTTTCGGGCCTCTGGATGTATTGGGCCCGAAGGCTCGGGAAGATCGCCGCGAAGAACGCCAGTACCAAGCCAAACCTCGAAACGTGAGTGGATGAATCGCCCAGGAATGCCATGAATAACAACGCAGTTCTCGTTCGACGCAGTTTCTTCCTCATGACCTTGCTCTTGGCGCTTTTTAGCGTGGCGTGTCTCCGCACACGCACCCCAACCGTCGCCACCAATGCTCCAGCACCCGCATTTTCCTTGTCGGATTCCGCTGGCAAACAGGTTTCACTTGCCGAACTGACGGCGAATGGTCCCGCGGTCATAACGTTTTACCGCGGCTATTGGTGACCCTATTGTCGTGTCCAACTGGGTCAGTTGGCAAATCTCCATCCGGTTCTTCGACGACGAGGTGTCGCGATTGCCGCCATCAGTGTCGATTCGCGCGAAGATTCCGCGAAACTCGCCAAGTCTCTGGAATTACCTTATCCGCTACTCGAAGACGAAAAGCTCCGCGTCGCTTCGTTATGGGGCGTCGCGATGGAAGGCCGCGACATTGCCGTTCCCTCTGTCTTCGTCGTGTTGCCCAACGGCACGATTTTCTGGAAACAAGTCGGCGAAAACGTTGCCGACCGGCCATCCAATTCGCAAATCCTCGACATTACCGCGCGTGCCGTGGAAGCCTCGAAGCAGAAATAATCTGCCGAAGTGCACGAAGAGGCTTGATGGCGAAGATGCGCCCACGTAACATCGCCCCCGTTTCGCTGGAGAATACCCCATGGCCGCCGTCGTTTTGCCAGAATCATCCGATCCCGAAATCGCCACCAAAGTTCGACAAATCGTTGCCGAAGCGCTCGCACTCGACCCGAACACCGTCAAAAACGAGTCTTTGCTCATGACGGACCTTGGCGCCGAATCGCTCGATTACCTCGACATCGTCTTCAAGATCGAACGAACGTTCGGTATCCAAATTACGCGCGGCGAAATGCAAAAAGCAGCGCAAGGCGACATGACGGACGAAGAATTCGCCCCAGGTGGCGTCGTTTCCGAAAACGGCCTCGAACGACTACGCGAATTACTTCCCGAAGCCAAAGAGCGCATTATTCCCGGTTTACGGCCCGTCCAGATCCTTGCTCTATTTTCGGTCCAAACCTTCATTCGAATGGTCGAAGCCAAGCGGCAGGGGATTACGGCCTGAGAGGGTGTTCATTAGGCTGCTGCGCATAACGCCTGATGAACACTCTCTTTACAATCCGCCATCAATGACCACGTTCCCACCGGTCATGAACGAGTTTTCATCGGAAACGATCCACGCCGCCAATTCCGCCACTTCATCAACGGTACCTAATCGTCCAAGCGCGGCTTGAGCCACATAACTGTCAGTGCGATGTTTTGGCAATCGATGCGACAAACCAGTCTCCAATAACCCCGGCACGAGACAATTCACCGCGATTCCATACCGGCCCACTTCTTTCGCGAGCGCTAAAGAAAAACCCACGAGTGCCGCTTTCGATGCCGCGTAATGCACTGGCGCGTCGACCACGCGATCCGCGCCAAAAGATCCGATATTCAAAATGTGACCTTTTTTCGACCGAATCATGGAGCGCAATACGGAGCGAGAAAAAAGAAAAGCGCCTTTCACGTTCGTATTCATGACCGCATCCCATTCCTCTTCTTCAATGAGCGCAATAGGCATGATTTGCGTCAGTCCGGCATTGTTGATCAATATGTCGACGCCTCCGAATGCAAATTCGACCGCTTTCACCGTCGTCGCCACATGAGCGGCATCGAATACCGAACCTTTCAACACCACAGGTTCGGTGCCGAGTTCCCGCAATAAACGCGTCGTTTCGGCCGCTTCGTCGTCCCGCTCCTTGTACGTAAAAGCGACTCGTGCACCTGCGCGGCTCAGTGATAAACAAATCGCACGGCCGAGGTTGCGCGAGCCACCCGTGACAAGACACCGCTTTCCTTCGAGCGAGGTTTTCATACGCGGCGCCCTCGACCTAGCTGAACGAGCGGAACGGCAGGCTGCGGCGTGAAACGCGCGTCGCGTTCGCGATACAAAACATTGTAAGCACACGACGGAATGTTCGAGCCATCAGGACCGGGCATACCTACGCAACATTTACGAATACGATCCGAATCGAACGTTTCTTCGTCCATGTGCGTATGTACGTAAATCGCCTTCGTACACGTTTCAGCAATGTGCATTCGCTTCTGTTCATCGGCGTCCTGGGCAAACATGCGCGACACCAATTCTTTGAGCGACGCGAGCACTTCGTCAGCATCTTCGCAATTCACTTCGCCCGCCCACAATCGATTAAGAACATCGGCAAGGATTTGCTCCATTTCGGGTCCGGGCACGATATACAGCGCCAGCGAAAGCAAGTTGCGCAAGTCTTCACGCGTCATGAAACGCGTAAACGGAATCCATCGACCATCTCGCAATCGCAAAAGATACGCGATTTGATAACACAACGGATGAGCCAACGGCGACGGCACGAAATCCGTGACGCGAATACGGCCTCGAGTTTGTCGTTCGATATCCGTAACCGCATCGAATGCCGTATACCGTGCACTTCGCTCGAAACTCGATCCGCTTTGCCCGGTAAACGTCATGGGATGAAATTCGACCGACCGAATAAACTCCTTGGACAACGCCAAGTCGATGAACGCGCCAATCTCGTGATCGTTCACGCCTCGCGCGAGGACCGGCAACAGCGTGGTGTCGACATGGTGTTTCTCGAGCAAATCGAGAACCTTCATTTTCGCGTTGAGATGATGGCCGCCGAGCATCTTCTTGTTGGCCTCCGATTCGAACGAATCGAAAGAAAGGATGATCCGTGCCCCCATTTTGGCCAAACGTTCGAGCAATGGTTCGTCGCGCAAAAAACGCAACCCGTGCGTCGAAATCGTCACCCGATTGATGCCAAATTCGGCGCACAATTCAACGATTCGCTCGAATGCAGGGTGTTGGGTCGGTTCGCCACCAGTCAAGTTGAGAATACGCCGATCAGGTACAGCATGCTTCAAGTGTCGGAGAATGCTCGAGATCTCCTCCTCCGACATGTGGTACGCACCCTCGTTCTTGTTGTGCGTGTAACAGATGGGGCAATCAAGGTCACATTTTGACGTAATGGGAACAACTGGTAAGTGATTCCGTTGTTCGTGCGCCGCACAAGGACCGCAATCATAAGGGCATCCCGCGTGCACGGGTTGTGAATTCGCTGGCGGCGTAAGCACCATCGAATGCGCAACCGTCGTTTCGTACCAATCTGCCGACGTCGAGATCAATACATTTTCGAGTCCGTGCGTGGCACACGTTTTCCGAAGAAACACCTGTTCATCGACTCGAACGACATTCGCAGGCACCGTTGTTTTGCACGTGCGGCAAAGCCCCGTCGTAATGCTCAACGTTTTTTCTACCAAACCTACTGCTGCCCCGTCCGCCATGAATGCACCAACTCCTTAGCTCGATAACGCCATGGGGCGCGCGAGCCACTTTCGAACGAGCCAATCCGAGGTCAGAATCAAAAAGAAGGCGAAGGCTATGTTTATGAGCCACGTCGCCCAAAGAGCATTTGTAAAAGCCCCGACGGGCGCCCATGCTTTATGCGCAAGGTTGATATTCAACGCAGGTGGCGTGAAAAAATATGCGACAACCATCGTCAAAACCAAAAAACCGCACGATACTCGCGGGGCCCAACGTGGCAATCCCGAACGACGTACCTCGGCAAACCCAAGCACCAGCGGCGTCGCATGCACGAGCACCGACGTCCACGTCGTGGTTCGCGTAGCGACGAGATCAAAAAAATATCCCCACATTCCTGCGCCAAGATGAAAAGAAAAGCCAAAGATGACCAACTCTTTTACTTGCAACAGAATCCCGACCGCCAAAATTGCCGTCGCCACGTGACACGCATAAAGCATTTCCGGCAAAAGCCCAAAAGGCAATTTGGTGAGCACTGCGTGCGCGACGAGCACCGCAAAAATCAAAATGCCCACCCAACGCGGCGTCACAAGCCCCCCGTCAACGGCAAAGTCGATCCTGTCATCCACCGATTCGTAAGCGCCAGCCTAACAATCGCCGTGGCTACTTCCGCAGACGAACCCACTCGTGACATTGCACTGAAACGCTCGTAATCAGCTCGTCGCGCCGGATCTATTTCCGCTGAAATTCCGCCATTGAGTAACCCAAGAAGTGCCACATTGACCCGCACGCCGGACGAACCCAATTCCTTCGCCAGCGCATGCATCAAGCCTATACGCGCAGCTTGCGTTGCAGCGAATGCAGGCGACGCAGGCAATTTGGTTATGCCCGCCTGCGAAGCGGTCAAAATGACGTCCGCAGAACGACCGCGGAGCCGAGAAATAAACGATTGCATGGCCACGAGAACCGAGCGCACGTTCACCGCGTACATTTCGTCGGCCAAGGCATCCGCGACATCCACTGTCGACGATCGGCAAGCCACGACCGCAGAATGGACCAAAATGTCCGGCACGAATGCCTCTTGATCGAGTCGAGCAAAAAGGTCTCGGATTTGGTTTGGCTCGGCTAGGTTCGTCGCGTAACCTTTGGCTCCAGTTTCCGTTTCGAGCGCGTTGGCAACATCAACACTCGTGCGGTACGTAAATGCAACACGTGTCCCTTCACGTACCAATCTGCGCACAACCTCGCGCCCGACATACCCCGAGCCTCCAAACACGAGCGCTACACGAGAATCACTCACGCCCGAGCTCCCTCCGCCACTGGCGGCTTTGCCAACCCCAGCTCGAAACGCAGTGTATCATCCGTTCGTACGTGCCAGATGTGTTGGTCGAGATAATAGTGGTGAAAGAAGATTCCCCAATAAAGCACGAGAAACAGGTCCGCGACCAGACTTTGACGCCCAAAGGGTGAGATACCCGGAAGAACACCACGCACAGCATTCAGAGCGAGATACCCAAGCGAGACAAAAACGAATACGCCGTAAGCGACGAGCGGTCGTTTTCCCAAAAACGCGGCAATGGAATCATCAGCCTTTTGATTATAACGACGAAACCCGACGATCGAAATGATGCCAAGATAATTCAAGCCATGAACGAGCCCTCCCACGACGGTGGTTGTAAAAAAGGCTTGTTCGGGATCTTCTGGACGTGGAACGAGCGGTTCGAACGCGCCCACGACAAACATGGCATAACATTGCAACCCTATCGCGGGTCCGAGCAAAAACAAGAGCGGACGAATGCTTTCGCGCGGGAAACGCAACCGACGAAAAATACCGTACACGATCATCGTAACGCCGAGAGCGACAAGCAGCGTCACGGCCGTCGTCGATATCCATCGCGGAAATTCCCGGGGAAAACCGAACAATGTCCGGTTGTGTGGATGGCCCAATGAAAACAATCCAAACGCGAGCCACAACCAACCATGCAACAAGTAACGGTCGTATTTCCGCGCGACGATCTCGCTTTGTGCGTGATGATGATAAATGGCCAAAATGCCGTGAAGTTGTCGAATGGCGTGATGAAAGCTCCAGAGCGTCGCAAAAAGCAAAAATAGGTCGATTGGAGCGCGAGATTGTCCCATGTGTGCGGCAAGCCAAACCACGATCCCAGGAAGCAGCCACGCGAGGCTACCGACGAGAAGCCGTTGCCGCCGAGAACGCTCCGTTGCATCGAGATACGTACGGGTCCACGTGGCGACCAGATGGGGCCCTTCGATAAACAAGAGAAATGCCCAAAAGATCGGTACGACCGCCGCTGGCACGGCCAACGCAAGAGCGCCGACAGCCACGGCAACGAGCGCGCTACCGAAAAAGAAGAAGAGATCGAAACGACGACCGCCGATCCATCCCATTTCCTCCGCTACCGCAGGTTTCTGCATCAACGCCACGCTCACCACGGCACGACTCTATCACGACAAAGCCCCGCATGTGCAAGCAATTCGACGAGTCACACAACGCGCATTATGGAATGAGTTTTCCACGCTTCAAACGCACGACACGCGGAAATTCCGCAAGCAAGTCGGTATCGTGCGTACATACGACGATGGCTGCTCCCCGCGTAGACGCACGTCGAAATAACGCGATCACGGCCGCCGCATTGGCATCGTCAAGGTTTGCCGTCGGTTCGTCGGCGAGCAACACCGCCGGCTCATTGATGAGAGCCCGAGCGATCGCGACGCGCTGCATTTCACCACCAGAAAGCTGCATGGCGTCAGCATGAGCTCGTTCCGCGAGCCCAAGGTCCGCAAGCAATTCGTCGGCTCGTTGTAAGGACCGCTTTTTATTGCCGTGGAGCTTCCAATGCGGCAGCGCTACGTTATGGCGTACATCGAGTGCCGGCAGAAGGTGAAAGCTTTGGAAAATGAGTCCCACCTCGGCAAGACGCGTTTGCGCTCGTTTTCGATTCGACATGGCGCGAATGGATCGACCGCGCATTTCGAGCACTCCAGTGAAATCCACATCGAGCAGGCCGAGCAATCCGACGAACGTGCTTTTGCCCGAACCGCTGGGTCCCACCAAGGCCACCATTTCGCCTTCGGCAATACCTACGGAAACGTCGGTCAAGGCTTCGACGACCCCCGCGGGCGTGGAAAAATGCTTCGAGAGATGCGTGGCGGTATAAAGCATGGTCAGGTAAAACGTTTACTCTCTGCGCAATTCGACGGCAGGTTCAGCTCGTGATGCGATCACCGCAGGCAAAATGCCGGCTACCAATGTCGTCGCGAATAATACGAGCGCGGGAACGACAAACGCGTTTGTCGTAAACTGCGGTAATACCACAAATCCAGCGTTGGAAAAAATGGGGTGCTTCATAAAATATCGACACAAAGCATACCCCAAGCCCGTTCCAAGAAGCGTCCCGAGCCCGCCCACGATAAGCGCTTCGAAGAGATGCATCAAAAAAATTTCCCGCCGGCTGAATCCAAGCGCGACAATCGTAGCAATCCGTCGACGTTCCGACAGAACGTGAATATAAAGCAGCGCCAAAACGGGAATCATCACGGCAATAATGACCATGGTCGTCGAAATGGCAGTGATGGCCTTGTTGGACTCGATCGCATTTTTTGCGAATTCGTTCACCTGGGTCCACGATTCAACCTTGTTGTCCGGCGTTATCACCGAGATCTGTTTCGCCCATTCATCCGCGCGAAGATCGTCCGTGGTGAAGACGCGAATTTCCGTTGCGCGCCCAGGTTGCTTGAAAAGATCGCGCATCGCGGCGATCGGCACGTACAACTCGAAATCAGCGCGTAAACCACCATTTCCGCCGAGCAAGCCGACGACTTCGAATTGCTCCGAAGCAACCTTGAGTTCTTCACCGACGAAATACGGAAACGCGACTTTGAGCTTCGTACCTACTTTGGCGTCAATTTGTGTTGCCAGTTGTCTACTGATGACTGCATGATGGGTTTCAGTTGATATGACGCATTTGCCTTCGGCAAGGTTACCACAAAATCCGATTGTCGCGTTTTCGGCCGATTCCTCGATACCGGCCACAATCGCCGACGCGGTCTTGTCACCGGTCGACAAGAACCCAACATGAACAAAGCGCGCTGCAACTGCCTTGACGAAAGGCTCTTTGGCAATACGTGTGGCGATCTTTTCGGCATCCGCGAATGAACCGCCGTCATGCGTTGACACGATGACGTGCCCGGACCCGCGCGCGATACCCTTTTCGTGCAGTTCCTGGGTGTAACCATCGAGGTTCGCAACATTGGGGATTTGAAGGCCGAGCCCCGCCGTCACCGCCGCAAGTAGCAGGACAAACGAGATCCGGCTCCGCACGAGCGTCCGGAATGCGAGGTAAAAGAGAATTCTCACGAATGAGTTTTACGAACACGTGCACGCGAGCGACGCGAAAGCAACAGTACCGCTGCACCGAGAACCCATGCGCTCATTGCGCCGACCACGCCGCCATGACGAACGGAACACCCGCCATCGTCTGCAGAACCGCCGTTATTTGAAGGCGAACCGCCCGCACTTCCAGATGACGTGCAGACCAAACATGCGTATTCGACGGTTTTGGGTGGCGTCCCCATGCTGTAATCGAGCTTCGTGCACGTCTGCGCGCCACAAGTACCAGCCGACATGTCGTCTTTCTGGCAAGCATCACCAGCGACCTTCATGTTGCAGCCAGATGTGTCGGGCGGCGGCACATCGGCAAACGCGGGACTCGCAACGGCGAGCGATGCAAACATGCAAAGAACGAGAATGAAGTTTCGCATAGGCCGCAGCAAAGCAGAAACCGGCGCGTGTGACAAGAGCGATGACGCACCCCTGACGAAAACTTGACGCGCGGCAAAACTTGGGGCGATTTTGCATAACACAAGGACGGCAATGATGAAGAACGAGGCACGCGATCTGTTGACGCTGTCGATGATCGTAAAAGACGAAGAAGCCACGATTGCCCGCACACTGCGGAGCGTAAAACCGTTCATCGATCGCTGGGTCATCGTCGATACGGGCTCCACGGACGCGACACGCGAGATCATTCGTTCGGAAATGGACGGTGTCCCCGGCGAACTTCACGAAAAACCTTTCATGGATTTTTCGACGACGCGCAACGAAGCGCTCGATCTTGCCGGTACATCAACCGAATTCATCCTGTGGCTCGACGCCGACGACGAACTCGAAAACGGTAAAGCATTACGCGCGTTTCTGACCCGCGAACGGAGCGCCCAAGGGCCGGATCGCGAAGCTTATTATTTGCGTGTGCGCATCGGAATTAGTTTTGACTCGGCACGGCTGGTGCGTGCACGTTCAGGTTGGCGTTTTCGTGGAGTCGTTCACGAAGTGCTCGTGCGTGCCGATCGCCCAGCGCCCGTTCATCGTATTCCCGACGTGGTGATACAGCATCATCCAGCCGCAGATGCCGTCGAACGATCCCGCAAAAGATGGGCACGCGACGTGGGGCTGCTCGAAAAAGCAATTGCCGAGGATCCCAACGATTCGCGTGCAGCGTTTTACTTGGCCAATACTCTGTTTTGGCTGCATCGATACGACGAAGCAGAAAAAGCATTCATTCGACGAATCGCGCTCGGAGGTTGGCGGGAAGAACTCTACGAATCGCGTTGGTCGATCGCCAAAATTGCTGCCGCGCAAAATCGCCCTTGGCTCGAAGTGCAATCCAAATACCTCGACGCGTTTCTTTTCGCCCCGCATCGTGCAGAACCGTTGCATGCGATTGCCGCACATCACGACGTACTGCAGCAACACGCGCTAACGTTTTTATTCGCGCGACGTGGTTACGAACTGCCCTTTCCCAAGCAGGACACGTTGTTCGTGGATGAAGATGTTTACACCTGGAAGATCGCAGATCTCGTGGCGTCGAGTGCCTTCTGGATTGGTGAATTTGTTATCGGTGAAGAAGCCGCACACAAGGCGGCTCGAGCACAACCCAAAGATCCGCGCTTGCAGACAAACCTCGATTTTTACTTGAAGCGCACAACGAAAAAATGATACGAAGTCGTACGAACTTACTCGGACAAACGCTCCCACGCTTTTGTTGAACGTTCGGCACGAACGCGTGACGCGATTTCGAAGATGGGTTTGTCCGTCACAAACTTGGTGTGTTGTCTCGGAGCGGCTTTGGCCAACGCAACGTCGACGTCGCGAAGGATGGCGCTGGATTCAGCGAGCACGCCAGCAAGAACGATATGCGTGACGGGATCTTTCGCATCCGCGGCGGCCCAGGTGCGCAGCGATGAGACGATGTTCGCAAGCCTTTCGACAAGAGAACGACCAAGGTCGTACTGGCGGCAAATTCGTAGGAGATATCCTGCACCTGCTGCGTGGATGTGAATGTCTTCGATGGTCCGAAATGGTTTTACGTAGTCGTCGTAACCGTCGCCGGGAAGAATGTCGGAGTCGGTCACGGGGACTTCTTCGAGCGATATCTCGGCATGAGGAATCTCAGGAACGAACGGTGTTTCGGGCATGGGAACGATTCTCACGCCTCGAGCCTTTGGAGACACGCAAACGACACGAAACAGACTGCGGTTTGTCGTGGCATCTTCCCCGGCACGAGCGACGACGAGCAGTTGACTTGCTTGTGGAGACAGCGTAGCCCAACGTTTTTCGCCCGTGAGGGTGTATGTACCGGACGAACTCTTTTCCAGGCGTGTAAAGATGGCGCGCGGATGTCCGCCTCCACGTTCCGTGACGCAAAACGAAGTTATGGCGTTGGCAGGCAAGCTAGGAACGAGAGCACAAAGGGCCGCTTGATAACCGGCGGCAAACGCGGTCGCCAGAATTTCGCTGCGAAAACCGCCGAGAATGGCCGCATCGACAGGATTCGTTGGTGTACCAAGGTTCGCTCGGTGCAGCTGCCAAAACGCTTCGAGAGTGGTCCACGGAACAAGGTCGATGGGGGCGGTGAGGATTTGGCGAAGAGCGTCCATCACACCCACCCCAATGGCACGGTGATGAGGCGAATGGAGTCGGCACAGAATGGTTGTTCACCGAACGACGAGCCGTACGAGTTGAGCCGAAGCATGCCGCGCACGATAGCACCAGAGTCAAACATTTGGGAAATCTTGTTGAACCCCCTCTACGCACCTTGACATCATTGGACTTCGTGCGGTTTAGTGTGCACTTCGGCCCTATTCCGTTCCATCCACCGACACGCGCATGCGCGCACGCTGGACTCGACCCGGAATCCGCCGAGCGACTCGACGGCTAGACATTCGAACCTCATGAAAAAGGGATACTCCAACAGAATGAATCACCGAAACCATATGCTCTTCGCAACCTTGGCGCTCGTTGTTGTCGGTTGCGGGCCGAGCAAGGTCGATCAATGCAACGCGTTCATCGATGAGGGCAACAAAGCGCAGTCTGCATTCATTGCACTGCAAGCGGCCCTGCTCAACCCCGAGTCAACACAGACCCGAATCGATAAGATCGACGGAAGTGCAAAAACACTCCGTGGTGTCAAACTCGCCGATGCCAAGCTGATCGCCATGCGAGACAAGTACGCGACGGGGCTCGACGGTTACGCCAAGATTCTCGGTCAGATGAAGCCGATCCTCAAAGACGAGGCGAAGGTGGACGAGTTCAACAAAAACGTTGAAAAGTTGAATGAGATCTCGACAGCGGAAGACAAGCTCATCGACGAAATCAACGCTTACTGTAGCGAAGGCAAGTAGCTCCGGCTAACGGCACACATCATCGGTTGTTGCTGGACCGTCTGACCGACGGAACGAATACGGCGACAACCGACGTGTTCGCTGCCCAAATTACACTCAACCCAGAAAAAGCAGCACGGAAAGCACGCGCGCATAAGCGACGGGCACGATGACGCCCGTCAAGCGTTCGGCACGATCGACGCGCGCGGGCTCCACGTCAGACCCACCCAAATGGCACGGTGATGACGCGAATGCCCTCGATAACGGCGTCGTCGGCGAGTTTTTCCAGGACAGCGTCGTCGTCTGTCGGGGCAAACACGACGAGGGTTGCCTCAGTCAAACCTAGTTTCTTCGCATACTGGGCCGCTTGTACACGACCATCGCGTAATTCGTACATGTTGGTGAAACTCTTGACTTCGATGACGGCCGTATGCTGCTTGCTGCGTAGCAACAAGTCGACTTTCCCATTTCCCGTTGGGAATTCCGGGTACACTGAAGCGGCCCTTCCGAGCGCGTTCTGAAGCCACGCATAAAGATGAAAATGCCCCACGGCTTCCGTGTAATGTAAATCCTGCCGACGCGGTTGCCCAATCCATGGGTCGATTCCTTTGGCTTTCAAACGTTTCAGATAATCTCGGTAACGCATCAAAAGCGCGACAGCGTTCAAACCGTTTGACGTGAACACGTCATCAAGCGCGTCACCCACCGGAATGGCAGGAAGTGGGCCCTTGTCGCCGAACATGTCATCCGTGAACGCGCCATAAAGACGCCGCTGCACGAATGAACACATGAACCGACAAACCGCTCGTTCACCAAGAGAACTCCCCTCATCCGTCACCACAACTTCATCAATGATACCATTCATGAACAAGTAGCTGCACCAAGGCTTGTCCATCACGAACGGAACGTTGGGATCCGTGAACAATTTCATGACATAGGGTCGATATTCGCCGCGCGCCTTCGCCACCAAATTGAGCATCGTATTGTTCCATTCGGTGTAGAGAGCACGTACATACACCCGACGCCAATCCACGAGCGTAATGGGTTTGTCGGGCCCCGGATTGTATTTTTCCGCGAGCAATTCACCGAACCACCCAACGAGTCCCGGTTGTCCACGCGTCGATTCGTACAACGCCTCCACCACGTTTGGCTCGACAATCTGACCACTTTCCGCTTGATATTGGCGAAACAGTTCGACAACTTCGTCCGACGTGAGACGAGGTACTTGAAGCGAACGCTGCACGTTAAAGGGAGAACCGCGAGCGCTATCCACACCGAGGACGGCCCGAACACCAATAAGCGCCAAACCGTGGAGAACATAGTTTTCGCGATTAAGAAAGATCTCTCGAAAGAGGCGCACGAGACGATCGAGGACAGAGCGGGGCAAATCGTCGAATTCATCGATGAGCAGAATCACGGGACGATCGAATACGCCCGCATCTTTACGAAATGACGTCATCCAATCTTGCCAGGAAGTCATGGGCGCAATGCGCAGACCGAACGCCAGGTCAAACAAACGCGGTGCATGGTCGAGAAACGCTTCCTCGGGTGCATCATCCTTCAGCGCAGTGCTGCCCATCGAAAACGTTCCCACGAGGAACCGATCCCCATACTGCTTGCGTATCTCTTCGATCGCCCGACGCATGATCCACGTCTTGCCCGTTTGTCTCGGTCCCCAAAGCGTGAAGTAATGGCCGCTCGCTTCCTCGGGATCTCCCACAAGTTGCTGGACACATCGTTCGACGAGTTCATGACGCTCGACCGCGAAATGAGCCTTGGCATCCGAAGGACCATACGAATTGAAGCGACGCATGACGCGCACGGTAGCACCAAGCTCGTCAGGATGGGACAACAAAATGTCTACAAAACTCGATGGAAACGATCGGCAAAGCCGCAAGCGAGTTCGTCCTTCCGACATGCGAACCAACGTGCCCGTCCTCGAGCGACGAATTTGCATTCACACTCCTACGATGTTGCCTTAGAATCGTGGAATGAGATCGCTTCTTCGCCCCTCCCCTGCCTTGCTTGCGGCAGCCCTCGCCACGGCACCGATCCTGGCATTCGCTTGGGAACCGAAAATCGTGCAATACGATCCCCTCGTGCGCATGCCCGGCACGCAGCCGAGGCCCGATTTGACAATCGAAAACGCGTCGAACTGTCTCGCATGTCACGCCGGTTATGCGCCAGAAATCGAAGCGGGGTTTACTTGGAAAGGAACAATGATGGCGCAAGCGGCGCGCGATCCTTTTTTCTGGGCAGCGCTCACCGTAGCGGCGCAAGATTCTATTTGGGCTCTGGGTAATCCGAATGGCGCAGACATCTGCTTGCGTTGTCACATGCCCAAAGGATGGCTCGAGTTACGCAGCGATCCGACGAATGGCGCGGGCATGAGCGGCCAGGATTTCGACGGCGTGCAATGTGATTTTTGCCATCGTATGGTCGATCCATTTTTTCAAGATACCCACGATGGAAACCGCGAAGGTAATGCTTGGGCAAGTTATTGGGATGAATCGAACGCCAGTTCGACGCCATCGAATGTTGCCGCGGACATGACCTATCAAGCGGATGTCTTGCAATCGAATATGTTTACGCTTTTCAACGGAAACAAGTTTTACGGAGCAGATCACCGTCCAGTCAATTCGGGATACAACGAAAACACATCGGGGCAATATTTCATCAGCAATCAAAAAGACCGACGCGCTTCGTTCGCCGATGCGCAAGGTTTTCACCCGATGCTCTACAGTCGATATCACAAGAGTAAATATTTTTGCTCGACATGCCACGACGTATCCAATCCAGCGCTCGCAAACGCAGCGTTTGTCGCGACGATGCCGGATGACGGAGTGACAGTTCTTCCCACCGAAACCAAAGCCCCGGCGGAATACTTTCACGTCGAACGCACATTTTCTGAATTCATGCTGAGTGATTATGGTTTGCCCGGCGGTTCTCCCGGCGTAGGACCCTATGCTCCGGACAAACTCAAAACCGGACAACCGGGAAACGCCATCGCGTCATGCCAAGATTGTCATATGCCCGATGGCGTGGGCCCAGGCGCGTCGCTCGTGGGCGCGGTCGTGCGGCCCCAAGAAAGCACCGAACATCCATCGAGCGGGCAGCCCATCCATGATTTGACCGGCGGCAATGCGCTTGTTCCATGGATGCTCGCCAGCACCGTGACGACATCGCCCAATTACGACGCAACAAATGCAATGCTGCTCGGCCAAGGGTCGGCAAAGTTGACGCTCGTGCTCGACGAAGGGGTCAAGCTGGATCCAGCGGCGCTCTTGGCAGCGTCGAATCGAGCGGTTTGGACCTTGAAACGAGCCGCGTCTATCCTCGATTTGGCTTACGATTCGGCAAGTGGGGCGACGTCTTTCAAATTGCGCAACAATACCGGGCACAAACTCATCACCGGGTATCCCGAAGGACGACGCATGTTTGTAAATATTCGTCTTTACAAGGGAAACCAATTGCTGCACGAGATCAATCCGTACGACAACACCGTGGGGACGTTCCGCGGACTCAATCCGGCCGATTCCCCGTCTAGCCCGCCACTTGGCGCGCTGGAAAAGCACGATGATTCGCTGGTGTACGAAGTCAAAATGGCGAGTTCTCTCACGGGGCAAACCAAATCGTTTCATTTTCTCCTGGGGACCGAACGTGCCAAAGACAACCGAATACCACCCAAGGGATTTCGTATTGGCGAAGCCAGCCAACGTATCGCTGAACCAGTTTGGCTTGGAACGCCAGATTCGAATTATTTTACCGCGGCGGAATACACGGGCGGACACGATCAGGTGAACCTAACGCTGCCCGCCAGCGCAACTCGTATCGACGTACGCGTGTATTATCAAACGGCGAGCCGCGAATACGTGGAATTTCTGCGGGACGAAATCAATGGCACAGGCACATCGTTATCAAGTCCTGCTCCATCGGGCGAGATGAAAGCGTACATTGCGCAAACAGATCCGTTTTTCTCGCAACTCGCCGCCTGGGGCGACACCATCTGGCAACTCTGGGAGCACAACAAAGACGTTCCCGGCGCTTCTCCCATTGAAATGACCCACGCGACGCTCCTGTTGGCCGATATTTGTAAAAATGCAGGCGTCGTGGACGGCACTGTCTGCGACGACGGCAATGAATGCACGACGGGCGAAACCTGTTCCGGCGGATCATGCAGCGGCGGCACGGCGATTACGTGTGATGACAGCAATGGGTGCACAGGCGATACGTGCGACCCAGTCCTGGGCTGTTTGCATCAAGCGAATGCTGCGAGTTGCGACGACGGCGATGTCTGTACACAAAACGATGTTTGCGTTTACGGTGCATGTACAGGAAAAACGAAACCTTGTTTGGATGGCGATCCGTGCACGACGGACACTTGCGACCCACAAGCTGGGTGTGTATATGTACCCATTGCGAATTGTGGAACAGGCGGAATGGGCGGCGGTAGCAGCAACTCCAGTTCCAATAGCTCGAATAGTTCGGGCAGTTCCAGCAGCGGCGAGGGCGGCGCGGGCGGTCAAAACACGATGAATGGCGGCAGCGGAGGCTCACCCAGCAACGATGAAAGCTGCAATTGTAGAATGGTCGACTCGAGCGAAAATGGAAATGCCGGTGCTGCACTTTTGCTGGCGCTCGCGGGTATCGTTGGGCGAAGAAGGCGGAATGCTTTGTAATTCGGATCTGCGTCCGCAACATCCTGAGTGAACCATTCTCAGCACGACGCTTGCATGGGCTCGCTCGAAACCCATGCTGCGAACTCTAACGATTCTCATCAATGCCGCGTTTCTCCTCTTCTGCTCTTTTGCACGAGCAGCGGAAGTTCCCGTTCCGGCGACGCCATCTCGCTGGGTGACGGACACCGTCGGCTTCTTGTCCGCCGAAACGCAACAAGCCCTCGACAAACGCCTCGAACAATACGAAAAAAAATCGAAAATGAGGGTCGCCGTCTGGATTGGAGCGACTGCTGGCGACGCGGCGCTCGAAACATGGGCACAAAATGCCATCCATGCGTGGAAAATTCGTGAAAAAGCATTCGCGGACGGCGTCGTATTATTTATTCTGACCCAGGATCGGGCAATCGATATCGAGGTTGCGCCGGGACTCGAAAAACAATTGCCCGATGAATTCATAGGTCAAGTCATCTTCGAACAAATGGCCCCGCGCCTCGACAAGGGGGACGCGAACGGAGCGGTAACGGCAGCGTTGGATACGCTCTTGGCAAAACTCGATATGACTGTACCCGAATCCGTGCCGAATCAAGCGACAGAACCCACGCCACAAACAAAGGAGAATTCGACGAAAGCGCCTGCCAAACCGGCGTCAACTGCCAAACCGGCGTCGACAACCGAACCGGCATCAACATTTCAAACGCCAAGTATGCTGTTACTCCTAGCATTCGGCGCGCTACTCATCTTGTCCACCGCGGCTATCGCCGCGATTGGTTGGCCTCGCGGACCAAAGAAACGCTCGTAATGCCTTTTGGATTGACTCCCGAACCCGCACGTGTGCTCTTGAGGCATGAAACGACGAATTTCTTTCCCGGCGGCAGCCCCCATGCTGGGGCTGCTGCTTGGTGTCGGTGCCGCCGCGTGTGATTCTACGAACCAGGGTAACACAACCAGCAGCGGAAGTGGTGGAGACGGAGGTTCGGCTGGCAGTGGAAATGCGGCTGGAAGTGGCGGAACGGGTGGAGGTATGTCGATACCGGCTTGCTCGGCAGCCGACGGAATGGTCGCTCTCGCGAGTTGGCCGTGGTTTGGATTCGAGCAAGCATTGCCGGATCCCATGCCAGATTTGAACAATGGTGCATCGGCAACGGTCACGGCGATCGAGGTTGGAGGAATACGTCTCACCTTTGCCGGCGCGGCGTCAGACGTGCGTTTGGCGTGGGTCGGTCCAGATTTGAAGCAAGTATTTGCGGCGGGTGAAATGGTGACGGTCACGACGGATGCTGGATTGCAAGCATATCGCGTGACGGGCGCCAAAGGGCAGGCCGTGGTTTTACGTTATGCAAATGCCACGGTGCCGCAGACGATTCCCGCAATTCCTGGCGGTGGTCCTAATTTGGCCCTGGAACTCGAATGTGCCTACGAACAGTTGAAAATGTGCCCCACAGCAGAACGTCGCACACTCTACAGTTTGTCGGCGACAATGGGCGCAGACAGCGCAAAGATTCCGAGTGGCATGACCGGAAAGGTCGGCACGTGGCAGATCTTCCACGTCAAAACCATGAACGTCGAATTTTACACTGGAATGGATTGCACACTGGACGAGTTTTTCGACGGTACCGTGCAGGCTCTCGAGGTCAAACCCTAAGAGGGTGTTGAACAGGCTGCTGCGCGTTGCACGGCGTCGGTCGGACTTACTCAGCGTACGATGTACGCTTCCGTCGTTCTCGCTAACCGTACAACGCTCGCGACCCCCGTTCGACCCCCTCTTACGTCTACGTCACCCGCGACGGAGTTTGCCGCGGTCGATTTTGCCAAGATGCGTCCGCGGCAATGAATCCACGACGAATACTTCGCGTGGAGCTTTGTATGGTTCGAGTTTGGCGCGGACGAATGCTTTGAGTTCCTCGTCGAGACCGTCCTTTTTCTCGCTGGTGAGCACAAACGCGTGCGGTTTGACCAGACCATTGTCGTCAGGAACGCCGACCACGGCGCATTCTTGAACCAATGGGTGTTTGAGCAGGCAATTTTCCACTTCGGCGGGAGCAAGCCATTTGCCGCCGACTTTGAGCATGTCGTCTCCGCGACCACAATAAATAAAATAACCATCCGCGTCTTTGCGGAGCATATCGCCCGAGACGTACCATTCCCCGCGAAATGATTGTTGGGTTTTTTCCATTTCGTGCCAATACCAAATGGCGCGTGAACCCCCACGTACCCAGAGCCAGCCGACTTCACCATCGGGAACATCGCGTCCATCGTCGTCGCATATACGAACCTCGAATCCTTCGACGACTTTGCCCAGTGTGCCAGGACGAACGTCTCCGGGGCGATTCGTCAAGAAAATGTGCCATTGTTCGGCCGTGCCTAAACCATCACAAAGTTCGACGCCGAAAGCTTGTTTCCAGCGATCGTACAATTCGACGGGCAACGCTTCACCCCCAGACGTGGAAACACGGATGCACGAAAGATCTTGCGAAGATGCCTCGGGATGCGAAACGAGGTTGTTGATCATCGTCGGGACGTTGATCAATATCGTGGGCCTGTGCAGGCGGATTTGAGCGAAAAGCGCGTCGGCCGTGCACCTTTCGGAAAAAAGAATCGCGCTCGCTCCTACCGAAAACGGGAAAAGCAGGTTACATCCCGTCGCATAACCGAAATAAAGTTTCGGAACCGAAAGGGTTCGATCGTCAGGGCCATACTCGAGAACTCGTTTGGCGTACAATTCGGTCGTATTGACAAACGAAGCATGGGTCTGAACGACGGCTTTCGGGCGACCCGTGGTGCCTCCCGAAAAGAGCCAAACGGCGACGTCGTCGCGATGGCTGGGAAAAAGCTCGAGGGCATCAGACGCTTGCGCCGCGAGAGACTCGAACGAAGCGTGTTCGGTTTGGCTGGATGCACCCACGACGAGAATTTTTTTCAAATGGCGAGCGTCGCGCGTTGCTTCGGCGAATGTAGCGAGTTGATCTTGGTGCACGATAGCGACGGTCGCGCGGGTATATTCGTAAAAATAGGCGATTTCGTCGGCTTTGAGATGATTATTGACCATGACGACGACCGCGCCCATGGCCAAGATTCCAAAGAATGCTCCGGCAAATTCGGGAATATCAGGCAATGCAACAATGACGCGTTGTTCGGGCACGACGCCAAGCCCACGAAGCACATGGCCAAACCGCGCTGCCAAATGGTCGACTTCGGCATACGTAAAACGCCGATCACCCGCGATGATGGCCGTGCGATCGCCATGGCCTTCACGCAATCGGGCGCGAAGGAACCAGTCGGCCATGTTCAGGTCTTCGGGGATCTCGAAAGGTCGATGCATGTCGCAATGGTGCGACGAACGAGGGGGGCGAAGCAAGACGATTCCTACGTCGTTGGTCATGGAAAATAATTCGTTTCCAAGCTGTCAAAGCCCGTTCGGGGCCGGAGCGTTTTCGCCTTTGAACTGCTCCGATGCGAGTCGATACGCCCCCCATGTCACTTCCGCGCATTCCACGCTAGAGTCCCGCTCGTCGTGAACATTCGAACCTCTGCCTTCCTCACTTCGCTTGTCGCTGTCGTCGCTTGTGGCTCCGAACCAAAACCCAAGGAGCCCCTGGGCCTCATCCCGAGCGCTTCCACCACGGCCAAACCCGAGTGGATTCCATTTACGGTTCGTGCGGGCAAACCCGTACAAGGTGATCCCAAAGAGCGTCATTTGACCGAGTTGCGGCAACTGACATTCGGCGGGGAAAACGCCGAAGCGTATTGGTCACCCGACGGAAGGAAGTTGATCCTGCAATCGACGCGCGAAGGCATCGAGTGTGATCAACAGTTCGTCACGGACCTCGAAACAGGAGAAAGCAAGCGCGTTTCGAGCGGAAAAGGGCGCACGACATGCGGGTACTTCTTCTATCCCAAAGGCGAGAAGATCCTCTACAGCTCGACCGAAGCTGCGAGTGAAGCGTGTCCTCCGAAGCCTGATCGATCGCTCGGTTATGTCTGGCCTCTGGATGAGTACGATATCTATGTCGCCAACCCGGACGGCTCGGACAAACGCTTGTTGATGGGCGGCGCTGGTTACGATGCAGAAGCAACGATGGCCTTCGATGGATCGCGCATCGTGTTTACGAGCAGCCGCGATGCGGACCTCGAGCTGTACACGATGAAGCCCGATGGCTCGGACGTCCGGCGCATCACGAACACGCCTGGATACGACGGCGGAGCGTTTTTCTCGCCAGACAGTACGAAACTCGTCTGGCGTGCGAGTCGCCCCGAAGGGAAGGACTTGGAAGACTTCCGTGCGTTGCTTGGAAAAGGTTTGGTTCGTCCTACGAAACTCGAGTTGTACGTGGGTGGTATCGATGGTCAAAACGCTCGAGCCATCACGAACAACGGTCGCGCGAACTTCGGGCCGTACTTCTTGCCGGATTCGCGACGCGTGATCTTCTCGTCGAACATGGACTCGCCTCCGGGACTACGAGGTGCGCCGAACTTCGAGTTGTACGTGGTCGATTCGGAAGGACAAACCACGGCTGCAGGCGCCCCAACGCCTGAACGAATCACCTTTTATGATGGTTTCGACGGATTCCCGATGTTTTCGCCCGATGGCAAGTACCTCGTCTTCGCCTCGAATCGTTTCGGCGCGACACCGGGTGAAACCAATTTGTTCGTCGCAAGGTGGGTCGATTGAGGGTGAACCGCTGCAAATTCCGTCGAGTTTTTTGGGTTTGTCCTGCCCTACTCACGGCAAGTTGCGGCGGCGGTGAACCTCCTCCTCCCGTACGACCACAAACGGCTCCGATCACCACGGTGGAGCCGGTTCAAACGGCGTTTGTCTCACCTGCACGCTGGTCGTTTCATCCACCAACACCCACGTCGGCGACAGCGTCCATCATTCTCGCCGATGGTTCGTGTTTGCTCACCACCGACGAAGGATTTCGCATCCGCACGACGAAAGGCGAGCCTGACGCAACAGGTTCGGTGACGTGTCGCGGGAAGATGACCGCCGCAGCCGAAGTGGCTCCCGAAGCGCTCGTGGGGATGGTCGAACGACCAGGTTTGTCCTGGCTGTTCATCGGAGAAAGCGGGACGTTGTACGAAACGGAAGCACCGCTCGATTCTTTTCGTCGAGTCATTGGTGCTCCGACGACTTTCACTCGGGTGACGGGTAACGGCAAGACAGTCCTGGCGGTGACGCTGAGTGGCGAAATCTTTCGACTCGAAGAGCCTTCGACGTGGCAAAAGTTGAACGTGTCGGGGGCGCGAGCGTACGACGTCGTCGTCGGTGATGACGGCAGTGCGCTCGCCTTGGCACTTCCGGAAAAACTCTTCACGAGTACGGACGGACGAACCTTCGTACCAACCTCGACGAGCAGCACGATCGGCGCACGTCATGTGGGACGCACGTCGAGCGGAGCGCTCGGAGTGGAAGGTTTGACCGGTACGTTCGTTTGGGAACCAAAGAAATCGTCGACGCTTTCGCGAACGAACGAATCGATCGTTTCCCGAAGCTCGACGCTGGCTCTCGACAGTTCGACGGTACCTACCGCAACGGCCATCGTGGAAGGCCGCGCGGCGATCGATGGTGATCGTTACATCGAAGCCGTCCTCGTTGACGAAGAAACAGGCACATGGGGTTTGGCTTCGGGACCGTTTGAGGGTCCGCTGACAACCACGCGTTTGTCGAACACAACGGACTGCGCATGGATGCGCGTAGGCGCTCGAGATCGTTATGTGACGACGGTGTGCGTCAAGACAGACGACGATGGAACGCACGTTGCGCTGGTGAACATGAGCAGCGACGGTGGCGCGAAGTTTGGTGAAGCTGCGAGGTTTGTCGCAGGAGATGGAGATCTTTTGGGCGTTGCCATGGCGAACGACGGCAGTGCTCTGGTCACGGGCGTGTGTAAAGCGCGTACAGGAGGCTCGGGCTGTTCTGGTTCGCCTCCCGTGCTGTTCAAGATGGAGAAAAGCGCAATCACGGCGACGCTCGCCGCAACACCTCCACTCATGGGTTTGCCGATTTCGCCTGCATTTTCTGTCGATGGAAACTCGGCTTATTTCCTCGCGCGTCGCGCCAAAGACGAGAAGCTGGCGCTGTTCGTATCGCATGACGGAGGTCACGCATTTACGGAACGTGCGCTCGATGTGCGTGCCGGTCGTGGACCGAAAGGTCCTGGATATGAATCAGATGACTCGGGGGAGAGCGAACCGACGGAAGAGAGTTTCGATCCGAGTGATCTAACGACTGTACGTCCGAGTGATGACGGAACGATCGGCATGGTGCTCACGACGTCGCGCGGTTTGTCTTATCTGACCACGGACGAAGATGGACGCGTCCTCGGTATGTCGCATCCTCCCGTCGATCAGGCGATCCTTGGAGGGTACGGTCGGCGCGTACTTGCGCTGGCGTCTGGCGCGGATCGATCTGCCGGCGCAGATGCAACCATCACGGCATGGGAATCGGGCGACGGAGGTTCGTCGTGGAACGAACTGTCGACAACGCGCTCGGTGCTTCGCGAGATCATCACGG
Source organism: Polyangiaceae bacterium (assembly GCA_031415295.1). Classification (GTDB taxonomy): domain Bacteria; phylum Myxococcota_A; class Polyangia; order Polyangiales; family Polyangiaceae; genus Polyangium. The sequence continues at coordinate 26,404 of JANORL010000530.1, forward strand.
GTCCGATGACCGCTGCATGTGCGAGTGCCGGTTGCCTCGTAGGAAACACCATCACGCGTAATGGCTGGGATGGTCAATCGGACGCGGCATCCATCACGAAGCCCAAAGGTCCGGAAGCGCGGAAAGTGAACGCCATACGTACGCCACTCGTGTGCACGCTCGATCCGAAGACACCATGGAAACGGATCGAGCACGTGTGGACGGGTCCACCAACACTTTCCGCAACGGCGCGTGGTCGCACGTTGTGGTCGGTGTTGTCGTTCGATCCAGCAACGAGCGCCATCTCGACAACCGCGGCGGTCGTGCCTGAACGAGGCGAAGGACCTGCACGCTTGACGACGCGTTCCATGTTTGCGCCTGCGCCAAAAGGAACTGAATACGCGGTCGACGTTGCTCTTCAAGTGGAAGGATATGCAGCCGCGCGAGTGCGTGTACCGCAAGGTGATGCTGTCACAGCGCCGATGCGTAACGTCGAAATTGGGTGGGAAAATTTTTTCGATGGTACGTCGAAACAAACCACGATCCCCGATGCTGGCACGTTTACGGAAGGCGACATCAGACACGCTGATCAACGTCAGTTGCTCGATACGGGCCTACTGTCGGTTACTTCAGGAGCGATTTTCGTGCGTCCACATGCGCGTGGTTCGACGGATGCTCGCTTGTTCTTGCTCGACACGAATGGCAAACGTTCGACGCCTTCGTTTCCGGCCTGGTCCAAATTGGTTCATGCGGGTGCGCGGGACGTGTCATTCGACACGGCGATCGCCGAAGGAAAACCCATGGCGGTGAGCACGATCGGGCCATTGTCTGGCGAGACAAACATCCCACTGACGATGCAGCTTGCTTCCGCGGAAGAAAACGGTTCGTCGAAAACAACCACGACAGCGCTTTTTGCCCCGACGTCAGCGGATCATCTGCGCATTCTCAGTCATGACTGGACGTACCGGGGTAGTGCCGAAGTGGGCATCATGGGAATTTCCAGCGAGCCGCGTGCGGGTCGAGCAACGGCCACGTTTTTCCCATTTCGAGCGGACGGCAGCTTTGATTCTTCCGTGGAATTACCAACGCCTTACGACTTGCCGGAAGTGCCAAGGCCCTGCAAAGCGGACGAACGTCGCTCGACACCGAGGGTCGCCGCACATGCGTTATCGGGGAACGACTTGATGTTCCCAGGGTATCGCCATCCGGTGTTTGTCTCGGAGGCACAGAAGGACAAACCTGCGCTCGATGATGCTTTGGTCTTGCTCACGTGGGGCACGGTCTTGCATGGGACGAAAGAAGCGCCTTGTGTCGCCGCGTGGGAAGCGTTTGGCATAACGCCAATCGGAATCGTTGCGGTGATCGGTGGCGATCCCTCGCAAGCGTGGCTGTTTCGGCGGGTGCAAGAAACGCCATCAGGACTTGGTGGCTTGCGGCTCGATAGGACGAGTTTACGTCGCGAAGACGAGATGCTGGAGCATCGGCCGATGAGCTGTCGTTTTGATGCATCGGCAACGATTCCCGAAACGGTGTGGGCGCAACCCGGCACATTTCGTTGGACCACAAAGTGAATTTTCGTACTTCCGATCGGAATTTGTGGCGATGCCGCAAATGGGGTGTTGTCGAAACGAAGCAATCGATGTTGCTTGGTGCGTAAGCGCCTTCCGAGCTTGGGACACCGCAGCGTGATCGGGACTTTCTTCGCGTCGGTATGTGGTGCTTTGTGGTTGACCCTTCGTAAAATTCGCCTATCCCTCCGGTCCGACGCCGCGTTCTAGAATGGGACGCGAAGCGCCGATTCGGTGTTCGACGGGTCATGCGCACTTTCATCGAAGCTCTTCGTTCCAATGCGGTCGACGCCGATCGAGCGCTGACGTTCGTGCGCACCAATGGGGACGAACATCGGGTGACATATCCCGATCTGTGGGCCGAAGTAGCGGGACGTGCAAAAGCGTTACGGGCACTTGGTTGGGCGAAGGGCGATAGGGTTGGGCTCATCCTTCCCGAGCCGGACGAGTTTGTCTTGTCATTCATGGGTGCTTTGACCGCGGGGCTTGTCGCGGTACCGATGTATCCACCGCCGACGTTGGCGAAGATGGATGCTTATGGCGATACGGTGCGGCACGTGTTGCGAGCATCGGGGGCACGGGGACTCATCACAACCGACGCGATGGCGGCGCGTGTCGAATGTCAATTGCTGGGCGACGGCAGCACGCCGCAAATCGTAATCGAGCGCGAGATTCGCGGACAAACGTCGAACGATGAGGGATTGCCGAATGTTCGCGGCGAGGATTTGGCATTTTTGCAATTCACGTCGGGTTCCACGTCGCAGCCCAAAGGCGTCATGGTGACGCACGACAATTTGAGCGTGAACAGTCACGCCATCATGTTCGAGGGGCTGCGCTCGACGCCGGAAGATCGTGGCGTATCATGGTTGCCGCTGTATCACGACATGGGGCTCATTGGATTCGTCATTGCGCCGGTGTTTGCGCGGGTGCAAGTGATGTTTTTGCCCACGTCATCGTTTATTCGTCGCCCGTCGATTTGGCTCGATGCGATTCATCGCCACCGCGGAACCATTACGTTTGCCCCCAATTTCGCATTCGAACTGGCAACGCGGGCGATAGGCGCAAACCAGGCTACGTCCTGGGATCTGTCGTGTTTGCGCGCGTTAGGATGCGGTGCAGAACCGATCGTGCCTAGCGTGTTGCGTGCATTTGTGGATCGTTTTCAAATGAATGGATTGTCGCCGAACAGCATTCTACCTTGTTATGGAATGGCCGAAGCAACACTGGCGATCTCCTTTCATGATCTCGGCACGCCGCTCGTCACCGATCGTGTGGAGATCGAAACGCTTGCTACCGGTCGAGCGGCCGTTACCGAATGCGAAGAACGATCGGTGGAATTCGTTTCTTGTGGCCAAACATTTACAGACCATGAAGTCGTCATTGCCGACGTCCACGGCAACCCATTGAACGAACGGGAAGTGGGCGAAATTCGTGTGCGAGGACCAAGTGTAACGGCTGGTTATTTCCGCAATGAAGAAGCATCGGCAGAAGTGTTTCACGACGGGTGGTTGTCTACCGGCGACCTTGGGTATCGAGTCGGTAAGGAACTCTTCATTTGCGGGCGCCTCAAAGATTTGATCATTTTACACGGCAAGAATCACTATCCCCAGGACATCGAACGAGTCGCGTCGAAGATTGACGGTATTCGCGATGGCCAATGCGTTGCGTTTGCGCGTACGGGCCCGAGCGGCGCAGAAGAAGCGGTGCTCGTGGCCGAATCGAGGCGCGTGGGCGAAACGCGACGAAAGCTCATCGATGAGGTCGTGCAAGCGGTCCGGACCGAATTAGGCGTGTCATTGGCCGAGGTCGCCTTGATCAAGCGAGGAACGCTGCCCAAAACGTCGAGCGGCAAAGTTCGTCGACGCGAAACCAAGCTTCGCCTCGAACGTGGCGAGCTGGAACTCGTATTGGATTCGGACAAGTCCGAAGGCGAAGGAGCTTAACCCATGGGATCGAGCCAAACGGACGTGGAAGTCAGTTACGACGTCGGAAATGAGTTTTTCCGGCTGTGGCTCGACGAACGCATGAATTACACGTGTGCCGTATTCGAGTCGCCGGATCAATCGCTCGAAGCGGCGCAGCTGAACAAGCTGCACATTTTGTCGGAATTTGCCAATGCGGGACCGGGCATGTCGATCGTGGACATTGGCTGTGGCTGGGGCGCTTGTTTGGAATACCTTGCAGGTATTCGTCACGTAAAACGAGCTGTTGGGGTGACGTTGTCACGCGCAATGGCGGACGAAGTAAACCAACGAGGTGCGTTGGGAGTCGAATGCGTCACGGCAGATTTCATGAATTGGGAAACCGAAGAAAAATTCGACGGACTCATTTCAATATGCATGATCGACCATTTGTGTTCACCCGAGGAAGCGCGACAAGGCAAAGCGATCGACATTTATCGGGCGTACTTCAAGAAATCGTGGGAAATCACGAAACCTGGCAGTTTTTTTGGCTTCCAAGCCATTTTGCGCAATCGCACGCCAAAGATGCGTCCGTGGGGTGGTTTGCCTCCGGATACGCGTCAAGACCTCGAAAATTTTGGTTTTTCGTCAAGGGAAATTTTTCCCAATGGACTCAACCCGCGACTGGAAGAACTCGTAGCGGCCGTCAATCCGTATTGGGAAATTGCGGCACTTCATACGCGCCGTGAAGATTATCGACGGACGACTGCGGAATGGCTGCGACGTCTACGCGTCCATGAAAAAACCATTCGTGAACGGTGGGGCGACAAGGTATTTGCAGATTATGACCGATATTTGTCGACGTGCGTGCGAGCATTCGACATCCACTATAGTTCGTTGGTCCAAATGAAACTTCGTAGGATTGGTTAAACCATGAACGAGAAACGCGATTTGCTCGAACTATTCAAAGAAGTGGCGCTACGTGTCGACAAACGCGCTTTGCCCCACGTGGCGCGTTCGTCGAAGATCGGCGAGCTCGGTATCGATTCGTTGTCGGTGATGCAGATCGTCGGCGAACTGGAAACCGAACTGGGAATCATGATTCCCGACGAGGATCTGGTAGAAATCGTGACCGTGGGCGACCTTTGCGACAAGGTCGAATCGCGGCTCGACAAAAACGCGTAGTGCCTTTCGACGACAAAACATGCGCCGACGCGTCGTAGTGACGGGAATGGGCGTCGTGAGTCCAGTGGGCCACGATGTCACCACGTTTTGGAATAGCCTTTTGGCTGGCCGTTCTGGCGTTTCATTCATTCGCGATTTTCCAACGGACAAACTTCGGAGCGACATTGCCGCCAGCGTCGTTGATTTCGACGTCGCTATGTATTTGACTCCAAAAGAAGCAGAGATTCACGGCCGAGTCACCCATTTTGGCGTAGCTGCTGCCGTCGAGGCCGTGACGATGGCCGGGCTCGATACGCCTGGCAATGTCGATCCGCATCGCATTGGTTGCTTGGTTTCCACGGGAATGGGTGCCGTGGATATTTTTCAATACCAAATCGAACGCAGCCGCGAACGTGGACCGCGCGCAGTATCCCCTTATTTCGTGCCTGGTGTCATGCCTAATGCTGCCGCCGCCGTCATTTCCATTCGTTATGGATTCATGGGCCCTTCGTACAACATTGCGAGTGCTTGCGCGACGGGTACACATTCTCTCGCCACTTCGGCAATGATGATTGAAGCTGGCGAAGCAGACGTCATGGTGGCTGGAGGCGCCGAAGCCGCCACGCGCCTCGATACAGTCGCGGGCTTTGGTAATGCCCGAGCGCTCGCGCGTTCCATCGAGGGGGATCCGACGCGATCTAGTCGCCCATTCGACAAAAACCGACAAGGGTTTGTCATGGGTGAAGGGGCAGGCGTCCTGGTGCTCGAAGAAGAAGAACATGCACGGCAGCGCGGAGCCAAACCACTCGCCATTTTGCAAGGGTTTGGAATGACGACCGATGCGACGCATTTGACTCGGCCTCACCCTGAAGCCGATGGATTGCGACGGGCCATTGAACGAGCAATCCAACGCGCGGGGCTGAAACGAGAGGACATCGATTACATCAATCCGCATGCGACCTCCACGCCGCAAGGAGATGCCGCCGAAATCATTGCATTGCGAAATGTTTTTGGGCAACGGTTATCAAGCATTCCCATGTCGGCAACGAAATCGATGATTGGGCACCTTCTCGGAGCTGCGGGAGGCGTCGAAACCATCGCGGTCGTGTGTTCGTTGCGAGACCAGATGCTACATCCATCGATCAACGTGGACCAAGTCGACCCGACTTTCGGAGAACTCGACGTTGTGCGCGAGAAACGCGCCGCAAATTGCTCGTGGGCGCTGAAATGTTCGGCCGGGTTCGGCGGGCACAACTGCGCGTTGGTCTTGGGCCGAGTGTAGGGGCAGCTGGCAAGAGCAATTTTTTCCAGCCATGAGTCTTCCCGTCGCGGCGTATTTGGCTTAAGAATGCAGCCATGAGCGCTGGTGGTCAAAATCGGCTCGCGCGGGAAAAATCACCGTATCTGTTGCAACACGCCGCAAATCCGGTCGATTGGTATCCATGGGGCGCAGAAGCGCTGGAGCGAGCGAAGCAAGAAGACAAACCGCTGCTGCTCTCGATTGGGTATGCCGCGTGTCACTGGTGTCACGTGATGGAGCGCGAATCGTTCGAGAATGCGCAAATTGCGCGGCGAATGAACGACCTATTCGTTAATGTGAAGGTCGATCGCGAAGAACGTCCGGATCTCGACCACATCTATCAACTCGTCGTGCAACTGATGGGCCGAAATGGCGGCTGGCCACTCACTGTGTTTCTCACGCCGGACCAAAAACCTTTTTTTGCAGGGACTTATTTCCCTCCGGTGGATCGTCAAGGTGTGCCGGGATTCCCCACGATTCTTGAAGCCGTTTCCAATGCATATCGCAATCGTCGCCACGAAGTATTGGCGCAAGCAGCGGACATCACGAAAGAGATTGAAGGCGCGCTCAATTTGCCCCGCGGTGAAACGACACCGGGTCCAGAATTGTTGCGTAAGGCGTGCCGAAAACTGCTGGCAAGATTCGATAACCACAATGGCGGATTCGGCATTCGACCGAAATTTCCCAATACGATGGCACTCGATGCCCTGCTCATGCGCGGCACGCTCGAAAGCGACGACGTCAGCAAGCAATGCGTACGGCTGGCGCTTTCGCAAATGCTTCGAGGTGGCGTTTGGGATCATTTACGCGGTGGTTTTCATCGTTATTCGACGGACTCGCGTTGGCTCGTCCCGCATTTCGAAAAGATGCTTTACGACAATGCGTTACTCCTACGCTTGTACACCGATGGTTATCGCGTATTCGGAGATACGCGGTTTGCGGAAACCGTACGCGCTATCGTCGGATGGTTGTTTGCCGAGATGCGGGATGAGTCGGGCGCGTTTTATGCAACGCAAGACGCCGATTCCGAAGGGCGTGAGGGCGTATTTTTCGTTTGGAAACCAGCGGATCTAAGATTGGCAGTCCAAACCGATAGCGAAGCCTACGATGTGGCGCGAATCTATTTCGGTGTCACGGAAGAAGGCAATTTCGAGAATACCGGCGCTTCCGTTCTTTCTGAAGTTCGTTCCATCGAACTCACCGCCGCTATCCTCGATTTGTCGCTCGATTCCGCACGCCAAGCCCTCGTCAGGGCTCGCGGGAAAATGCTCGTTTGGAGAGCAAAACGTCCGCGACCCTCGCGCGACGACAAGATGCTTGCGAGCTGGAATGGGCTCGTGATCAGCGCGCTTTTGGAAGCAGGCCGAGCACTTGGCGAACCGTCGTGGATCGAAGCCGCCGAACAAGCATTCGAAGCTCTCTACATGCGTGTGGTGCGTCATGGACGCGTCCGGCGTTATTTCATGCCTGGCGAAAACGAAGCGCCAGAGGACCGCCACGGGTTTCTCGACGACCACGCATACCTCGGCAATGCCGCGTTGGACTTGCACGAAGCAACAGGCAACCCGAGCTACGTCGTCGTCGCGCGCGTGCTCGCGGACGAGATGATCGCGCGCTTCCAAGACGTGCACGAAGGCGGGTTTTTCTTTGCGCCAGACGATGGCGAGAAGCTCATCGCGCGAACGAAAGACGTCTACGACCAAGCAGTACCGTCAGGCACGTCAATGGCTGCGCTGTTGTGTCAGCGACTTGGAGAAATTTTGGACGAGCGGTACCTCGAGCCTGCGTTGCGACAAGTCGCAGCAGTGGCTTCAGCAGCGATCGACAATCCGATGGGTCTTGGAAAAAGCGTAGCGGTGCTTGATCGAATGGGTCGAGGAACGGTGGACGTGGTGCTTGTCGGCGAGCAATCGAACGCGGTGGCGCAAGCGATGGTCGACGCTGTGTTTCGTCGGTATTTGCCGCATCGAAACATGGTGTGGGTGGATCCGCTGCTGCCAGGAAGCGTGGAGAATGTGCAACGGATTGGGAGTGACAAACCTAGCGTCGACGGAAACGTGACCGCATATGTTTGTCGCAATCGAACGTGCTCACTGCCGGTCACCACCGTGCAGGAACTCGAAGCGCTTCTTGATGCAGGATGATCGGTTGGGTTGAGTCAGCGCGAACGCGCGGTGCGCGAACGCGTGTCCATCTGGGCCACGCAAGCCTTGTCGCCTTGTTGTGCACAGAGGGAACGGAGCAACTGGACGTCATCCTGCGTGGCCGTGTTTGCAGCCACTTTCATCTCGAGCTGCTGGCGCATCGCCGCAGGATCCACTTGAGCTGAAACGGTTGCGTCCATTCTCAAACGTACGGCGGTGGTTTGTCCGTCGAGAACACGCACCTTCTTCGTCTTATCGGCAGCGCCTTTACGTTTGCCCGTGATTTCATGTTCACCGGGGAGCACGGCGACGTTCAGCGTCTTGGTTCCGAGAGAACGTTTGCCATCGACGACAACGTCATCACACGCCGGCTCGCATTGGATGTTGAGCCATCCATCCGCGACCCTCACGTGTGAGGCGAGGCGCGCGGCCATCTCTGGCGGAGGAACTGCCGGAGGAGCTGCCGGAGCAGCTGGCGTCGTGAGAGCAAAGTCGAGTGATGCTGTTTGTCCTGATGCAACAACGAATTGTTTGCGAGTGTCCGCTCGGCCTTGCCGCTTGAGCGTCACTTCGTAGTTGCCTGCAGGGAGTTCGGCGCGAACGACCGGAGAGGGTCCGTAGGATTTACCGCCGATGACGACATCGCTACAGCCAGGATTGCAGACGATGTTGACTGTGCCTTTGGCCGCAGCAGGAGCAGGTTTGCCTGTCGTGCGTGCTGTTTGCGCGGATGGAGATGCCGCAACGAGAACGGAAGCTGCAAGGATGGGAAGGCTCCAAGTCTTCATGATGCAAGTGTACCGCGCAATAAACGGACGCGGACGACTTCTGATGCAAAGGATTTTTACTGTTCGTGCACACGCAGGCGACACGAGCCGACCTCGCATACGGAATCGGCTCGTTCCGACTTGCACGTGCACGCTTCGATAGGTGCGGGTGCCGCTTGTTGAGCACATCCGCGAGCGAATCCGTCGAGACGTTCAGGCGTTGGAGAGCAAACGTCGACGTCGATGGAAGACGCGTCGTCAAAGTCCGTGAGAAACGTACATTTGCACTCGTACTCATGCCCCCGTTCCTTCGAACAGGACGCAATGATGACGAGTGCAATGACGACGAGGAACGACGCGAAGCGTCGCATCTCAATTGGGTGAGTTGGAGCGTTCTTTGATGATGAACTCGACGCGACGGTTGCGTTGTCGTCCGTCGTCCGTGGCGTTGTCGGCGATGGGTCGTTGTGGGCCGAAGCCGGTCGATTGGAGACGAGCTGCGTCGATCCCGCCTTTTTTGGCGAGGTAATCGAGCACGGCTTTTGCGCGGTCTGCCGACAGTTTCTCGTTGAGGGTATCGGAGCCACGGTTGTCGGTGTGTCCTTCGATCGCGAGCAGCTTGATGTCCGGATTGACCTTCAAGAGGCGCACGACTTCATCGAGGATCGGATAGCTCGACTGAAGGATGGTTGACTTGCCCGTTGAGAACTCGACCTTTTTCAAGATTTGAATTTCGTTCGAACCTGAAATTCTTCGGATGAAGTTTGGGCATCCGTTCTTGGCTGCGTCGGCGTTCTTGTCGCCCGGTTCTTTGGGGCATGCGTCGGTTGCATCGCCGATACCGTCCTTGTCGGGATCGTCTTCGGGGCATCCGTCTTTGTCATCGACACGATCGAAATCTTCGGGTTCGTCCGGGCACTGGTCTTTTGCGTCCGGAATACCGTCGCCATCACGATCGGGCAAACCTGGGCAACCATCGCTGGGATTCGGTGGCTTGTTGTCCTCGGGCTCGGTCGGGCAAAGATCGATGTCGTCAGGCAAGCCGTCCTTGTCGGTATCTGCTTGACCGTCGTACTTGAATTTGAAGCGTTTCGTTGGTGACGGCGGGTTGACATCCGAGATGCTGAATGCGTATCCGACGGTGGCCACGACACGCATATCGGGTGCGTAGCCAGGCGTGAGACGCGTGCCTCCGCCAACACCAACCCATGCACGCTTCTTGCGATCGATCGCGAAACGTCCTTCGGCCATCCACTCGAGTGGTGTGTTGTCTCCATCGAAGAACGTTTCGCTCGTGATGCCAGTCGAGCCGAAGACCTGCGCGCCGAGACGTAACGCGCCTCCGCGCAGCGGCAGGAATGCACCGAAGCCCCAACGCCATTCGTTGTCGGATTGGAAGTCGTTGACGCCGCCCTGAGGCCGAAACTGCACGCCCGTGTTGAAGACGAAAAACATCGTCTTGAGTTGATATTCAGCAGCAATTCCGATCATGCCTGATGTGCTGGAATCTCCGCCAAAAGAGTACTGATTTCCTGTCGGAAGCCAGACGCCACCTTGGATGCCTAGTGCGAAATTACGCGACGCGGATTGAAAAACTTTGACGCGTGCATCGAGGCGAAAGTCCATCGGTGCAGCGGTCTCGATGGCGACCGAATCACCTGGTGCGTTGGGCACGCTCGACTTGTTTCCGCCTTGCGCGAGGATGATGGGGAAGTTGGCTTGAATGGAAATGCGATCGAGAATTTCCGTACCGACGCCGAGATAACTGATGAGTTGTGCGCGAACCGGAGGACCGCTGTCGCGGTTGAGGATGGCGGCGACACCTGGATCGTCGCGATGGTTCTCGATGCGGAATGGATTGAGGGCGAAGCCCATGCCGAGTTGTCCGAAGAATCGAGTCTTCGGATTCCAGTACGGTCTCCAAAGACCAATGGCGTCCTCGGGCGCGCCGCCGATGAAAAGGCGGTCGAGGTACATGGTCGTGGACTGAGCTTCAGCCGCTGATGGCGCGAGCAAAAGTGCCGTAGCGATGGCGGTCGACGCGAGAGCAAAAATGCCTCGGCGTTTGGACGAATGAGTGTGCACGTGCTCGTGCGTGCCTGACGACGTGGCCGAGGGTTTGTCCGCGCTCGGTGGTGGTCGGCGATGGTCAACGTTGGCCATGATGATTCGGCATCTCCTCGGCAGAGCCATGTGCTCGCGTGGCAAATGGTGCTGCGATCCCCGTGCGGTCCGCTTGGATCTCGCGACGTCTGCGATTGGCGACGTGGAAGTTTTTTCCTCTACGTCTTGGCGGACGAGGCTACACCATCCGATCGGCGTCATGGAACCGGCGCTGTGCACAGGTCTATCGACCCTAGAGCCAACCGCTTCTGGCACTGAACTTGGTCATCCGGAGCAAGATCGCGCTTTCGGTTGACCTGCTGATGGTCCTGTGCTTTCTTTCGCGCCCCGATAAGCAAGGGTTTTAACGATGAAGCGCACTTACCAGCCCCACAATACGCGGCGTGTTCGCACGCATGGCTTCCGAGAGCGGATGTCCACGAGCGGTGGCCGCAAGGTCATCAACAACCGTCGGCGCAAGGGCCGTGCCCGTTTGGCCGTGACGATCTACAAGAAGTAACCCCGTTGATCCCGTCCAACGGGACCCGCCCTCCTCGACAGGCAACGCAAGAGGCACTGCCTCGTTCACGACGCGTACTCAAGCGTGGTGACTTTTTGCGTGTTCAAGAGGGGGGCGCTCGCGTGACGACGCGACATTTGTTGATCTTGCTTGCTCCTCGCGTCGATGGAATGGAGACCCGCTTGGGACTCGTTGCTTCACGCAAGATGGGTGGAGCGGTGCAACGAAATCGCGCCAAACGCCTGGTGCGCGAATCATTTCGCCGTAATTTGAGTCTTTTCCCCAGTGGCGTCGATCTCATCGTGATCGTTCGTTCGGGTATTGACTTGCTTTCGCAGAGCGAAGTCGAAGCGGAGATTGTCGGCATCGCATCGCTTCTTCGGAAGCGCGCGAGCGGGAAGATGCCCGCTGCGCGTCCGGCGAAACCTCGGCAATGAATCTGCTTGAACGCTTGCACCTGACGAAGCGTGCCCCCAAGCTTGCGAGTCCTGCGGCGCCGCAAATTCAGACGTCATGCTGGCCAAACTCCTCCTCGTCCTGATTCGTGTTTACCAGTTGACGCTGTCGAAGCTGATTTTGGCGGTGCTTGGTCCAGTCTGTCGTTTCGAACCGTCCTGTTCAAGGTACGCGGCAGCTTGTATTTCCGGTCATGGAGCGCTTCGCGGAAGCTTGCTTTCGATGAAGCGTCTGTGTAAGTGCCATCCGTTTCATCCAGGGGGCTACGATCCACCGCCTCCGCCGCCTGGTTTGCGGATCGACCAAACAACGGCGGCACCGACGACGGCCGAAAACTCTCATGTTCATGAAGGTCAGAGCCGGAGTCATTCACCCAATCAAGCAGGGGTATTGCCTTCCGGATGATGGCGCGATCGAAAAGCCCCGCTAGCTTCCTGCACCCCATCACGCGCGGTTGCGCATCGATTCGCTTTGAGTACCAACGACAAACGGCAAGGCGAAACGAGAACGAGTAGGTTTCGCGGCACATCGAAGTGCCGAAGGATTTCATGGAACGCGGCAAAATCGCACAGTGGCTGTTGATTGGCGTGGCTGTCATTCTGCTTTGGCAGTTTGGCGGGGGGCTGTTTGGCAAGGGCGGCTCGGACATCCAACCAAACTTGCTAACGGACCTCCCCGCAGCCGACGCTCAACGTGCGCCCGAAGAAACCTGCACGATCAAGGGTACACGCTTCGAAGCAGATCTGTCGACGCACGGAGGATCGCTGCGACACCTGCGTCTCACCGATCAAGGAAAGTACTCGACGGCAGACGGCACGCCGATCGACCTCGTAACGACGTCTCGCGAGTGGCGTAGTCCGCTCAAAACGAACTTACGTTTACCGGTCGGCGACAAACAACAAGTCCCAGCCGACAACCTCGACTGGAAACTGACTGCGCACGATGATCAGTCGTGCACGTTCGTGTACGAAGACGCGTCGTCGAAAGTAACAAAGGTCGTTCGGCAAACGGGCAAACCTTTCGAACTCGAAGTATCGCTGGACGTGACAAACCTGTCGTCCGAACCGCTGAAGCATCGTCTCGCTGTCGAGCAAACGTCCTGGCGTACAACCAAAGAGACGGAAGGCAGTCTTGGGCGCATCTCGGAGCACATGACCGAGGTCGTGGCGAAGACGAGCGAGAACACGGATCGTCTCGGTCCGGATGCATTCGACTCAAAAGATTTTGCGGACAAGGAGTTCACGAACGAGCAGTGGCGACGTTCGGGTGGAGACGCGAAGTGGGTCAGCGTCAGCAGCGTGTACTTCACGAAGGTCGCCGTTCCGGTCGAGGGACCGACGCCGGCCGCGGAAACGCTGATTGAAGAAGATTGGAACCGAAAAGATTTTCCGGCGGCAAACCGCACCAAGGACACGGCGAACCACGGTCATGTGTACCGCGCGCGTTTGGCGTATCCCGAGCAGGAGCTGAAGCCCCAAGAAACTCGGTCGTACAAGGTCCTGAGTTTTACGGGTCCGAAGGAACGCGACATTCTCGCCTTCGTCGGTCAAACGGCGGACGAAGCTGCGCAGCACAAAGAGAGTGCGCTCAGCGTGGGTGAGGTGATCAACCTTGGGACGTTCGCGCCGATTGCGAAGGTGCTCGTCTTTTACGTTGGGTGGTTGCATCGAATCGTCGGGAGCTGGGGATGGGCGATTTGCTTACTCACGATCACCGTGCGTATGCTGTTGTTTCCCCTCAGCATTTCGCAGATCAAGAGCAGTGCGGCGATGCGTCGTCTCAAGCCCGAGATGGACGACATCAACGAACGTTTCAAGAGCGATCCGACGCAAAAAGGCCTTGCTACGCAGGAGCTTTGGCGCAAGCACGGGATCAATCCGGTCTTCGGCTGTATTCCCGTGCTCTTGCAGATGCCGGTGTGGTTTGCCCTGTATCAAACGCTTCAAACGGCCGTGGAGCTGTACCACGTGCCTTTCTTGTCGGTGCGCGTGATCCCGGATTTGTCCGACGCCGGTAAGTTCTTCGTCATCCCCGCAATCCTCGGAGCATCTAGCTTCTTTCAGCAGAAGCTGATGCCGCCGCAAGGCGATCCGATGCAGCAGAAAATGATGCAGTACATGCTGCCCGGAATTTTCATCGTGATGATGCTCTATCTACCCGCTGGCCTTGGCGTATACATGCTGACCAATACGTGGCTCGGCATCGCGCAACAGGTCGCGGTCGAGCGCTACCTCCAGGCCAAAACGCAGGGTCCTGCAAGCATCGAGGTGCGCGAGAAGCCAACGAAGTCTTCGGGCGAAGAAGCTAAGGAAGCTAAATCGACGCCTGCTCTTGGAAAGGGAAAAGCACGTGTCCGTGGATAATGGATCTCCCGGAATAACCTCCGCCAACTCCGACGCGGCGCAAGCCGAAGGCGCAACGCGCGTTGCGGAGGAGGCACCGTTTGTCGAAGATGGCCGCGCTGATCAAGCTCTCGATTTCGTGATCGACACGCTCGCTGCGATGGGCATGGATTGCACCGTTGATCTGCTCGAGAACGAGCCCGAAGATCCTCCTGAGGAAATTCGACTCGAGATCGAAGGCAACGATGCGGGACGGATCATCGGCAAAAAAGGAACGACGCTTTCGGCGCTTCAGTTCCTCACCAATCGCGTGATCAACCGACCTGGCCGTCAACGCCGGCATGTGATCATCGATGCCGAAGGGTATCGCGCTCGTCGTGAAGACACACTCACGACGATGGCGCGACGCTTGGGCAAACAAGCTGTGGACGAGGGCAAAATCATCACGTTCGAACCGATGAACCCTCAGGATCGTCGTGTCGTACATCTGGCACTCGCCAAGTTTCCTGGTGTGGTCACCAAGAGCGACGGCGAGGGCGATGCGCGTCGCGTGCAGATCATCCCTGTGCGTCGCTGACGCTCTCTTTGCGTCCCCTGCCCCTTCTTCTTCTTCTTCTTCTTCTCGTCGCCATCACTTCGTAGTCTCTTCGCACTTGTGACTTGACAGGTTTTCTGATCGTCAGTCCTGCGTGCGAAGGGTCTGTCGATCCAGTTGACAGCCCCATGGTGGTATGCATAATGCCGCTCCCCGTCGTCCCGGGATGGCGACGCCCGATGCGATCGCTTGCTGGGGCCCTCCTGCCTCGAAAGACACACCATGCTCACGTCGAACGTACTTGCGAAAATCGAAACCCCGCAGCTCCGTGAAGGGCTCCCGGAGTTCCGAGTTGGCGACACTATCCGTGTCCACTACAAAATCGTCGAGGGTGAGAAAGAGCGCATTCAGGTCTTTCAAGGTGTCGTGTTGAAGCGTCACCGAGCGGGTGCGCGCAGCACGTTCACCGTGCGCAAGGTCAGCTTCAATGTTGGCGTCGAGCGCGTTTTCCCGTTGCACACGCCGCGTATCGACAAGATCGAGATCGTGTCGCGCGGCATCGTTCGTCGCTCGCGTCTGTTCTATCTCCGTTCGCTCACGGGCAAAGCTGCTCGCGTGCGTGACGCGAAAGACAGCTGATCGAAGTGGGATCTTCTAGATCCCTTCGATCCGATTCGACGCTACAATTTGAAGCACGCGGTTTGACCAGGAACACGTTTCGTACGCTGTTACATTTGGTCAAACCTTGACGTTTCCTGACTGCATCGCCAAGACAACCGTTGCTCATCGACATCGTGTGGGGACCGCTCGCGGCACCTCGCGATGTCGATCTGGCTTTTCGAAATGGTCGACTCGCGAGGTATTGCGACGAGTCAGCTCACATTTGTGCACATCAAACCATGCTTGCAGGGTTGCCTTTGCCCCCGAGCTTGGCCTTCCATGAATGAACTACTACTTCGATCTTGATCCTGGGTGCGGACACCACGGTATGCTGCCGCCGATGCGGACGCCGATTTGGTCCGTCATCACGCGAAGGAGACCATGAACTGCCCTCGTTGCGGCGCACCAGCGACGCCCGCCGACAAGTTCTGTGCGATTTGTGCCTCTCCTCTTGGCGCACCGGCGGGGCCTCCCGGATTCGGAGCCCCTCCGCCGCCTCCGGCATTTGGCAAGCCGCCGGCACCGCCGGGGTTTGGCCCGCCGCCTGATCCTTCGGGATTTGGCCCGCCGCCGGGTGGAGGATTTGGACCACCGCAAGGTGGTGGTTTTGGACCGCCGCAAGGTGGTGGTTTTGGACCGCCGCAAGGTGGTGGTTTTGGACCGCCACAAGGTGGTGGTTTTGGACCGCCGCAAGGTGGTGGTTTTGGACCGCCACAAGGTGGTCCATCTGGGTTTGGCCCGCCTCCACCGCCGCCAGCCTTTGGTCCGTCTCCTGGCGCTCCTGGCGGATATGGTCCGCCTCCTCCAGCGCCTGGTTTTGGACCTCCGCAAGGTGGTGGTTTTGGGCCGCCTCCTCCAGCGCCTGGTTTTGGACCTCCGCCAGAGCCGCCGCCAGCGCCTCCTGGTTTCGGTCCACCTCCGCCACCTCCAGCATTTGGTGCCCCGCCGCCTGCTCCTGGATATGGCGCTCCACCTGAACCTCAAGGTGCTTATCCATCCGCTCCGCGTGGTGGTGGATTTGGTCCGCCACCTCCACCACCGATGCCTGCGGATGGTGGTTATGGTGCGCCTCCGCCTGCAGAGGACCAGCGTCCACGTCAGGGTTCGAGTGCATCGCCGGCGATGGGTGGAGCTGGTGCACCAGGGCGAGGCCCCGCGGTTGGTCAAGACGGACGGCGTGCTCTGGCTGGTTTTCTCGTCAGTTACCAGGACGACCCGCTTGGGAAATTCTGGCCTCTTTGGCAAGGACGCAACGGCATTGGCCGTGCCGACACAGGTCAAAAACTCGACATCGAGATCGCTCATGGCACCACGTCCACGCATCATGCAGCGATCGACTGCGAGGGCGGACGGTTTGTCCTGCACGATCTCGGTTCGACAAACGGCACCTTTCACAACGAAGATGCCATTGGTTTCAAAGGACGGCGCGAGCTTCGTGATGGGGACAAGATCCGCTTCGGCGGCTTCAGCGTCATCGCGATCATCGTGACTGCTCGCACCTAGTGATCGCGCGGAGATGCACCGTGCGAAACGTTCTGATCACCGATCCCGGATCCTCGAAGAGATGACGTCCTCTCCGCGCTCGCGTCGCCAGGCGCAGGCTGAACATTTGTGGCTTCGGGTCGCCTTGGGCGGCCTTCGCCCCAAACCCCTCGTCTCGCGTACCGAACGCATCCGGCGCACTACACCGTTCGTCGAACTTGGTTCCCTCGAAACGTTCGATGCTTCGCCTCGAAAATCGCGCGTGGTGCTTCATCACACGCGGCCATCGACGGGTTTGTCGCGCCAAGTACCCCCACCATTGGAGGCTTACTTCATGACACCGCTCCCCACCGCAGCCGCCGTCCACTCCCTACGTGCACGCGCCAAGGCACCTCTGTTCGCCCTCGCCGTGCTCGCGGCTTTCGTGGCATTTTTCCTCGCGCCGGCCTCGTCGTTTGCGGCCCCTGAAGCAAAGATCCTGCGCATCGATCCACGTACGAGCACGGTCGATGGAGCACCTGTGCTCACGACAGTCATCGACCTCGTGCAGAACAAACGGATGTCGGATGCGACGCGGCCCTGCGCGACGCTCAACGGTGACGCGTACCATGACTGCGTCGCCAACGCGGTCGAACAACCCAACGCGTTGTATTCGTCGTTCGACTTCCCTGAAAAAAACGCGATCCTCACTGTCCTCGTCGATGGATCGGATACCGCAGCGCGATTCGAATCGAAGGCACGCTGGGGCGAGAGTGCCAATCAGCCCGGAGTTGGAACCGCGTGGCTCATCTTGATCGACGCTGCGTCTTCGATGGGAACACGGTTTGACGAAGCGAAGGCTGTCGCCAGTGCGTTCGTCAACGCGATGGGACCGAACGACATCGTCAACATCATGTTCTTCAACGACAAGAGCGTCGTCGCAGACTCGAAGTGGGTGAAGGAAAAGCAGGCTGCGCTGCAGGTGATCGCGAACGTGCGCAACACGTTCCCTACCCAAGGTCGCACTCGGCCACTCTTCAACATCATCAAGACTGCCGCCACGGATGGCTTCAAGGACCTCGGCAACGTTGGCACAAACGTCGTCGTCCCGATGCACCAAGCGATGGTTGTCTTGTCAAACGGATCGGCCGGTGCTGACCCAAGCTCCAACGCTGGAGCTGCAAATCTCTTGAAGGATTACCTGACCAAGGGTCGTTTTCCCGAGAACAACGAAGTTCTTCCCAAGACCCCCGTGCCGGTCATCTCGGTTTGGTTTCCCAACAAGCTGATCGAAGAGTTTGGCGCACAAGCGCGCGAGTTCATGGAGGGCATGGCGAATCCCGAAATCGGTGGGTTCTACAGCATCCTTCGTGACCGGCAGGAAGCGCGTGCTGCGAACATCGTCAACGTCGTGCGCACACGTTTCAACAAGATGCACATCGTCAAGTGGCGTGTGTCGTGTGTCGCACTGAGCCTCACTCAAACGTTACGCCTCGCGTTCTTGGCGACAGACCCGCCCATCGCAGGTGATGCGACGTTCCAGAACGTACCCATCGGTATCGATCCGTCGCAGTGGCCGCTCGACATCGATCGCGAAGCCACGGAGCGTGCGGCACTCAAAGAGCCGGCGTTTCCAGGTGGAATGCTGAAGGTCTACGGCAACTTCTGCTGGGGCGGAAACGCGCAACGCGCAGAGCTTTACATGGTTCCAAAGAACCAACCCGCACCCGCGACGTTGCAAGGCGGCGGCATCGATGATGCCAAGAAAGCTCAGAAGACGCTCATCGAACAAGGTATGCGCGGCAAAGCCATCACCGCTGGCGAGAGCATGGTCGAGTTCGAACTGCCGAAGTCCGATAGGTTTTTGTCGGGCAAAGGCGACGCGATGACGGCGCGGCTCATCGTTTACGACAACCAAGCCAAACGCACGAGCGCCATCACGGCAGACAAGATCGCCACGGTCAAAGCGAAGGAAGCTCCGCTCCCGTACTTGCTCATTGGTGGCATCACGTTCGGCGGCGTTGTGCTCATTCTGCTCGTTGTCTCGATCTTCCGCGGTGGTGGCAACAAGCGCCGTGCTCCTGCACCAACGCAAGCTCCACGTCCTGTCGTCGCTGGTCCTTCCATGCAGGGCGGATATGGGCCTCCTCCGCCCATGTCGGGACTAGACTTCGGTGGTGGTGGCGGCGGTTATGGGCCGCCTCCGGGAATGGGCGGAGCCGCAAATCGAGCCGTTCTTTCCAGTTCGATCGGCGTCTTCACGTTCATGCCGGGCACCGAGATGCGCGTCGGTCGCGACGGTTCGTCTTGTCAAATCGTCATCAACGAGCCGCGTGTGAGTGGAAACCATGCCGTGATCAAGTTCGAAAATGGCCAAGTGTTCGTTCGCGACGAGAACTCGAACAACGGTACGAACATCAACCAAAACCGCATTCCGCCGCTGGTTTGGACCGTCGTTCCGCCTGGTACACTTCTTCGCTTCGGTCCCATCGAGTTCAACGTGCGATTGGAGTAGGCTGAGAGCCTCTCGGCTCGCTGCGTGCCTTTTCCTTCCCCTCACCCATGCAAAACCCTCACGCCCCTGGCACACGCGTCCGCATCGAATACGCCGAAGCGACCGATCCGGGGCGTGATCCAGCCAAACAAATCAACGAAGACTCGTGCGGATATCGCGAAACGCGTTTCGGTCATCTCGCCGTCCTCTGCGATGGAATGGGTGGTCACTACGGTGGTCGCGAAGCGAGTCAAACCGCCGTCGCCACCATCTTCGAACGCATCGATCAAGCGCCGCATGGAACGCTCGCTAGCGCCGCAATGAAGGCCGCTCTCGAGGAAGCCGGACGTCGCGTTTTCCTCTTGGGCGGTCCTCCCGAAAACCGAGGGCGACCGGGTTCTACAGTCGTCGCGTTGCTTCTCGGTGAACGAGGACTCGAGGTTGCGCATGTCGGAGACAGTCGCGCGTATTGCATAAGGGCAGGCCAGAACTACCCGCTCACGCGAGATCACTCCGTCGTGCAGAGCATGATCGACTCCTGCAATATTTCCGAAGCCGAATCGATAGGGCATCCGGAAGCCAACAAGATCACGCGAGCACTCGGCATGGGTCCCGAAGTTGACGTCGAAGTTCGACCCGAGCCGATGGAATTATTTCCTGGCGACATCTTTCTGCAAGCAAGCGACGGCCTCACCGACCTCGTTCTTGGCGCCGATATCTTGCGTTCGGTTCGACAAACTCTCACGAACGGCACCTTCGCGCAGGCATGTCGACAACTCGTCGAACTCGCCAACGATCGCGGCGGGCACGACAACATCACCGTGCAGATGGTGCGGGTCGTCGATACGCCAATGCGTGGAGGTCAAACGATTCCGGAAAGCCCGGCGATGGGTGGTGCTCCGGTCGCAGCGCGTCCGATGGCACTCCACGAAACGCGCCCAATGACAGCTCCAGATCCGCATCCGCAAACCATGCACGGCATGGCTCCTCCATTGGTCGCAACGACGCTCCCTTCAGCACTTGCACCGTCACCTCCTGTCACTGCGCCAGCGAACTGGGCACCTGTCGCGCCAACGACTGTCGATCGGCCCGTCGCTCTCACCGCCGTCGATCGTCCGATGGCACCTTCGCCCACGGTTTCCGAAGGTTCTGCCGCAGCGTTACGACTTGCTCCGATGGCAGCACAACTGCCACTTCCGCCTTCGTCGTCGCGCCACGCTCCCATACAACCGACTCGCGTTCAGACGCCCGAACCTCCGCCAACGCAACCGCTCGTTTCACTCCCACCCATGTCGAGTACTCGGGCTGGCCGTCCTTCACAGGCAGGCATCATGTATGTCGTCATTGCCATGTCGGCAGTGATCGCAGTGCTGCTCTTGCTTCTCATTTGGGCCGTATGGCTCCGCTAGCGTCGCTGCTCCGTCAGCTCGCCGTGCTTGTTGCTCCCCATGACTGTTCGTGTTGAAAGGTGACCCGCATGGTTCCCGGTTTTGGCAAGCAGATCGTCACCATTGGCAGCGCACCCTCATGCGATGTCGTCATCCCTGATGGTTCCGTTTTTCCCGAGCACGCACGCATCGTCCATCAAGGCGGCGGACGGCTCGTCTTCATCGGTGGTTCTGGACCATCGATGGCCAATGGCAGACCGATCGCTCCAGGTGAAGAAGTTGCCTTCGATTTCCGCACCCAGTTTGTCGTAGGAAACGCCCCCGTTCCGCTGAGTCATCCCGCGATCGTCATGTCGATCATGACGACGGGCACCGTCGCATCACAACCTGGTCAACACATCATCGGTCGTGATCCAGCACGAGCTTCACTCGTCATTCAACATCCGAGTGTCTCGAGCCAACACGCCACGGTGATGCTCGATCGCATGAGCGTCATCGACAACGGATCCACGAGCGGCACGTACGTCGGCGCCACGAAAATTGCGCCTGCACAGCCGACTCCGATCGATCCGAACGGCATCGTTGCTTTCGGTCCTGTTCCCGTTTCCATCGAACTGCTCATGCGCCTCGCGCAAGCAAGTCGCAGCCCCATGGCCAGCATGCCGCATGCTGCGCAAGGTCAGATGCCCGCGCAGCCGTCGCCGGTTCAGCCATCACCTGCTCCGATGCAGTCGATTCAACAACCCGTGCATTCAGGGGTTGCATCAGGACAATCGGGGGCGCCAGGTCGGAAAAACAAGACCGTTCTCGGACAACTCGACTTCAGTGCCAACAAGGATCCGATCAAGAGCATCGGCCGCACTCCCGACAACGACATCGTCATTCAGCATCCGCAAGTCTCGAGTCGTCACGCGCTCGTACACAACCAAGGCGGACAACTTTTCGTTGAAGATCGCGGCAGCGCCAACGGCACGTACGTACGCGGCCATCGCGTCGCACCAGGACAACGCATCGCCATTCAAAGCGGCGAAAAGTTCTTCATCGGCCCGATGCCGCTGCAAATCGAGCTCGCCGCATCAGGTGCGGTCGAAGTCGTGCAAGAGGGGTATTCGGCCGATCGTTGGGCGGGCAAACCTCTGTACGAGATCGAAGCGTGGAGCTTGGTGCTCGAAGTTCCCGATCGCGACAACCCGAGCGAGATGAAGCGACTGCTCGATGACGTCTCGTTCAAGGCGCTTCCTGGCGACATGATCGCACTCATGGGTCCGTCGGGCGCAGGTAAAACCACGCTGCTGCTCACGTTGAATGGCTACTTGCCACCCACGACTGGCGTCGTTCGTATCAACGGCGAAGACCTCTACAGCATCTACGACAACCTTCGCGGATCGATCGGATACGTCCCGCAGGACGATCTCGTTCATCCCGAACTCACGGTGTTCGAAGCCGTCAAGTACAGCGCCAAGTTTCGCCTTCCGCCCGACTATTCCGAAGCCGAAATCGATGCACGCGTCGAACAGACGATCAAAGACCTCGGCCTCGAAGGCGTGAAAAATCTACAGATCGGCAAACCCGAGAAAAAGATCCTTTCAGGCGGTCAACGCAAACGCGTCAACATCGCCCTCGAGCTCGTCACGGATCCCGTCATTCTGTTCCTGGACGAACCCACGTCCGGTCTCGCAGCAGACGACACGACGGCACTCATCACGCTCCTGGCCGACCTCACCAAAGCCACCGGCAAGACGATCGTCATGACGATCCAT
Organism: Polyangiaceae bacterium; assembly: GCA_031415295.1. Lineage (GTDB taxonomy): Bacteria > Myxococcota_A > Polyangia > Polyangiales > Polyangiaceae > Polyangium. Next base: position 48,946 of record JANORL010000530.1, read on the forward strand.
CAGCCAGCCCGTGAAGAATTCGAGAAGTTCACGCATTGCTTCGTGATGGGTTACGGCGGCGTGCCCATGTTTTTCGGGCAAAACAACCCCGACGCGTACCGCTTCTTCGGCACGTGGAAAGAACGTCAGCGTCAACCGAACGACATCGACAATCCACGCGACATGTTCGAGATGATTGCCCAGCGTGAACGCGTTGTTTTTGATCGGATGCGCTCGATGGATCCCAACATCCCGCGAGGTACGGCACGCAAAGCGTCAGCTGTCGAATGGCGGACGGAGTACTTCAGCAACAACAATCCGACATACAGCAAGATGTATTCGGGTCGTCGCGAGATCGGCACCGGACAGGGACAACGTGGAGTTCCGGAAAGACGACCGACAACGTCGGGTCAGCTCGGCTTGCTTCTGTCGCGTTACTTCAAAACCAAAATAAGAGACACGAGCGGCACCGCGATCATGCTCGCGCAGGCCCCCATCATCGGTGTGCTTCTCGCCATCGTTTTCGGGTGGCAAGAAAAAGCAATCCCCGCGTGGTGTCTCGGCGCGTTGCAGGAGTTGGGGCGCAAGTTTGGTGGTGGCACATCGAGCAGCGACATCATGAAAGGCATGACGGCGACCGGCGACAACACGGGTGCCGTGTTCTTCTTGGTCGTCGCTGCCGTTTGGTTTGGAACGTCAAACGCCGCGCGCGAAATCGTCGCTGAACGATCCATCTACTTGCGCGAGCGTATGGTCAACCTCGGCCTGCTCAACTACGTGCTCTCCAAGTACATCCTGCTCGCGTTTTTCTGCGTCATTCAGTGCACCGTCCTCTTGGCGATCGTGTTCTTCACGCTCGGCTTCCATGGCGGGCCGGCAGCGTTCTTGCTGCAACTCGCGTCACTCGTCGGCACGTCGCTTTGCGCCGTTGCACTCGGTCTGCTCTTGTCGACTGTCGTGACGTCTTCCGAAGCAGCCATGGCCCTCACTCCAATTGCGCTCATTCCGCAAGTGGTGCTCGGCGGACTCATGGTGCCGATGACGACAGTGCCGCACTTGAAGCCGCTGATGATGGTCGTTCCAGCGCGCTGGGGCTTCGAAGCTGCGATCACGCCGCAACGCAACGCACTTCAGTCCGATCCTGCATGGATCGTCGACCTCGGACGCAACGAAAGTTCGCCAACGGACTTTATCGAAGCCGGTAAATTCAAGTGCGCCGTTGCGCAAATGGCATCGGACACCTTTGCAGGCGCCTGGGGTTTCACTACGTACGAGATGACGTGGTTGCCCTTTACGGTCATGGGCAGCTTCACACTCGTCCTCCTCGTCCTGCTTTGCGTCATCTTGAAGCGTCGCGACCCGGTCTGAAAAAGTGAAACTGTTTCGTCTTCCGTCACGCCTCCTCTCTTCGGTTTGTCTCGTCGCAACATTTGCGGGATCGATTCCCGCATTTGCGCAGCAGCCTGCACCGGCGCCACCCCCAACGCAGATCACGCTGCCCAGACCACTCAATTACGTACCGCCGACGTATCCACCCGAGGCCGAGAAAGCGGGACTGGAAGCGACCGTTTCGCTCCAGCTCGACATTGATCGCGAAGGCAAAGTCAAAAATGCGGTCGTCATCGAGCCGGCGGGAAATGGCTTTGACGAAGCGGCTGTCGAAGCGGCGAAGAAGCTTCAATTCGAACCTGCGCGCAAACCCGATGGAACTGCCGTCCCTTCACGCATTTTTTATCGCTACTCTTGGACCTCGAAAAAAGTCGAGAAACCAGAAGATGCTTCCGACGGCCCCAAAACCGTAGCCACGAAAAGCGATTCGCTGCGTGGTGTGGTGCTCGCGAGCGGCGGCGACGTGCCGCTTGTTGGGGCAACGATTACCGTAACGAGTGAAGCCGGAACGCCGGAAGAATCGAAAGCTGAAGGCGACGGAACATTTCGATTTGCAAAATTGCCTCCCGGTCGTTATCGCGTCGTCGTCAGCGCCCCAGGATTCGATTCGCTCGATGTATTCGAGGAAATAGCTCCTAGCGAAGCGGTCGAAGTCAAATACCGTCTCGTCGCGACGGCGGAAGGACTCGAAGTCGTCGTACGAGGCGCGCGTTCACCTCGTGAAGTAACGAAAAGAACGCTCGAACAGCGTGAACTCAGCCGTATTCCGGGAACGAACGGCGATGCATTGCGCGGTTTGCAAAACTTGCCCGGGGTGGCGCGACCAGCTGGTTTGGCAGGCGTTTTGCTCGTCCGCGGTTCTGCGCCACAAGACACGCAAACATTCATTGACGGTACGCAAATCCCGCTGATTTACCATTTCGGAGGTTTGTCGTCCGTCGTACCCACGGAAATGCTCGATAAAATCGATTTTTATCCGGGTAATTTCAGTACACAATATGGCCGCGTCATGGGCGGCATTGTCGACGTATCCCTTCGATCTCCCAAAAACGATGGCAAATACCACGGCCTTGCCCAAGCGGATTTCGTCGATGCACGAGTCCTCCTCGAAGGCCCCGTACCCCTTACAAAAAACAAAGTCCGTTTTGCTGCTGCTGCCCGCCGAAGTTACATTGATACGTGGCTCGGACCTGTTCTGCGTTCAGCAGGCGCTGGTGTTACGCAGGCCCCCGTGTATTGGGATTATCAGCTCGCTGTCGAAACCAATCCCACGGCGGATTCCAGCCTACGCCTGGCCGTATTCGGTTCTGACGATTCGCTCGCCATCATTGCTAACGATCCTCCTCCGGGTGAACCGGCAATCAGCGGAAACGTCGGATTTCGCACGGGGTTTCACCGCATTCAATTGCGTTATGAAAACGACATCGATGCCAAGAATCGGTTTTCCGCCGTCGTGGCGGTTGGCCAGAATGGTCTCGACTTCGGCGTGGGTCCGTTCTTTTTCAAATTGAATTCGTATTCGATCAGCACACGAGCCGAATACACGCGCCGCATCAGCAAGGGGATTACATTCAACTCGGGCCTCGACGTGCTCACCACGTACGCGAACGTGACGTATCGCGGCCCTGCACCTCCGCGCGCCGGAGAACCTTCCAATGGCCCTTTTTCCACGCGACCGATCATCGAATCGGAATTCGACGGCTGGAATTGTTTTCCTGCGGTTTACGGTGAACTCGAGATTGCGCCCACGTCACGCGCGAAAATAGTCCCTGGTTTGCGCATCGAATCTTTCAGTTTGACCAAAGGCATCGATGTTTCGCCGCGTATCAACGGTCGGGTCGACATTCGTCCTGGATTTCCACGTACGACCGTAAAAGGTGGGCTCGGCATTTTTACGCAACCACCGCAATTCCAAGAAGCCATTCCGCCTTTCGGAACGGACGGGCTACGTTCCAATCGTGCGATTCATTATGCACTGGGGGGCGAACAGGAATTCACTCGCAACATCGAACTCAGTGTCGAAGGGTTTTACAAACAGCTCGATCGACTCGTATCGACAGTTCCGAAAGACATTGGCGGGGGCTCGGAGTATTACAACATTGGCAAGGGTCGCATTTTTGGCGCCGAATTCTTGTTGAAATACAAGGCTGATTCCAACTTCTTCGGCTGGGTTGCTTATACTTTGTCGCGCAGTTTGCGCACTCCACGACCCGATGCGGACGAGCAACCAGTCAGCTTCGATCAAACGCACATCCTCACGGCACTCGGTAGTTATCGCCTTGGTGGAGGGTTTGAATTTGGTGCCCGATTCCGCCTGGTTTCTGGAAACCTCACGACGCCGAACATTTGCAATTACGAAAGCGAAGGTTGCATTCCGAATCGCGCCAATGCCATGTACAACGCCGCTGGAGGCACATATGTCGCGATTCCATTTAGCGGCCCCTCCAGCGAACGTTTGCCGATGTTCCACCAGCTCGATCTGCGCCTCGACAAACGCTGGCGCTTCAAAACCTGGCAATTCTCGATGTATCTCGATGTCCAAAACGTTTACAACAGCCAAAACGTCGAAGGAATCGATTACAACTTCAACTACACCGCCCGACAATACGTGACCGGAATACCGATTTTGCCCAGCATCGGATTCCGCGGCGATTTCTAAGGTGCTTTGCTCATGCCATCTTCGCGAGGTTCCTTCATGAAAAGCTTGCGCCCTTCCAGAAGGCTCTTGTTGTCGGCACTCGCCTCGGCCTTCTTGGCCGCGCCGATTATCGCGTCGAGCGCTTGTTCGCCAGGGTATATATCCTCGGACCTCGTCAACGGTCTGCGCATCATGGCCGTTCGAGCAGACAAACCATATCTACTACCTGGTGAAAGCGTCACATTCGAACTAAACCTTCGGGATGGCCATCCCGATGGTCCACGTCCAGTCAACGTGCTCTGGCTCGGTGGTTGCGTCAATCCTCCCGGCGATTTGTATTACGGATGTTTTCTGCAATTTGGGGAAATTTTCAAAGCCCTTGGCGCTGGCGGACTGGGACCCCCCCAGCCCGGACAACCTCCCCCTAGTCTTCCCCCGGGAATCATCGGATTCAGCCCCGGCGTGACATCGTCGACGACATTCACGACAACCCTCCCACTCGATATCGTATCAGCGCGACCAACCCCCGACGGCGGCGCCAAATACGGCCTCGCATATGTATTTTTCTTTGCGTGCGCCGGCGATATCAAGCCCATTGAAGTCGACCCTGGAGGTGCCGCAGGGTTTCTCCCACTCGGATGCTTCGATAGCGAAGGAAAACGTCTGCCCGCAGATAGTTTCGTGCCTGGATATACCCAGGTGTATTCCTTCGAGGATGAACGGCGAAACGAAAATCCCGTCGTCAAGGGTTTAATCGTCGACGGAGTCCACACGGCCGACGATCCTTCCGTCATTCCTACCGTCAAGGGTTGTGCACAATCATTCGATGAACGTCGCCAAGTCGGCTGTTTTGCGGCGGAGCGCTTCGAAGGTTGCACGCCAATAAAACTCGATGTCGATGTCGATTCGAACATTGCGGAAATCGATCCAGACGAATTCGTCAATGGCAAACAAATTTACGAAGCGGTCTGGGTGGATTGGCTCGTCGATTCGGGAGACTTGACGAGTGGTATTCAACTCATCAGTGGCGTCACCGAAGGGTACAAAGACGACCACGTGACGCAATGGTTTCCACCCGCAGAGCCTGGCCTGTATACGGTCTGGGCCACGATTCGCGATACGCGGGGTGGCACGACATTCCTCGAACAATCGATCATCGTCGAATGAATGCGGCCATGACGGAAGAATCAGCACCGAACCCAGCGCCGAAACAAACGAAACAAAAATCGTGCGCTTGCGGTCACGACCGAACTCATCATATGGTGAGTGCCGAAGGCGAATACACGTTCTCAGGTTACCTGAGTTTATTTTTTGGGATTTCAGCTCGACCAACGCGGGTGAATTACCATTGCCGCCGATGTGACAAAATTTTTGATTCGACGACGAACGAGAAAATCCTCGACGCGCATTATTGAGACAATTCCAGAGGGTGGTTTTCAGGCGCCGCGAGCGTTCCTAAGCTAGGACGGGACGAAGGCGCACGTCGCACGCTGAGCAAGGCCGACTGACGATTCGTTACGCGCAGCAGCCTGATATCTACTCTCTCAGCGGCTCGTCGAGAATATCGACGAAATGAAAAAGAGGTCGCCAACGCGACCCCTCTTTCAACGTCAACGATTCACTGGACCGGCACGCGAATCACGACAGCGCCCATCGTGTCGCCGACTTTGAAGTCTTTCTTCGGGCTGTCTTTGTGCTCGTTGTGGCAGTTCACGCACGCTTCGACGACACCCTTGTCCGCATAAACGGCCGTGTAGTATTTCTTGTCACCGAGCATTTCTTCCTTGTAGAAGTTCTTGCCCGCGTTATCGACGACGTATTGGAGGCCAGCTTTCTCGACGTCGGTTTTCGCACCATTCTGCTTATTGATGGGCCAAAGCGACAAGAGTCCATAAGAAAAGCTCGAGTCGATCTTCTTGGCGTGTTCGGCACCCATGCGCAGCATCATGGCGGGAAGCGGCAACGCTTTCTCGTCTTGATACTTCTCCGTCGCCTTGACAACCTTGTCGTTTTGCAGGCGGTTGACAACTTCGCGCGTGTACACCGCACGATCGGCCGCAATGACTGCAAAAAGTGCGTCCGTCATGGCTTGCGGTGTAACCCCTCCACCCGCGCCTTTTTCCTTTCCACAACCAACCGCGGCAACGGCCGATACGGCCAGTGTACCAAAAAGACAAACGGTCGACCAGGCTGCTCGTTTCTTCACGTGCTTACCTCCAAATCCCTTTCACGACGATAACGCCGCATTCATCCACTCGTTCTCGACGATGTTCCAAACTTGTATACTCGAAAAAAACCGCCAACAGTTGCCAATTGCAAGGCAAAACCGCACCGTGGGCAAGATTCCGTCAATGGGTGACGGTGCAGACATGTTGTCGAGACGTTCTTACGTCGATCCGCTCAATGCCGAACAACACAGACTTCCTACACTCGAAGTCATGAAGCAAACGAGAACCCGGCGAGCTCGAGTTTACCGCCGCATCGATTGGTAACCTCGTCCATCCGTCCGCCGAATACGTTCGTGTGCTGCCAGGAAAAACGTATTTTCCACTGCTGCAAATCGACACACACCGCTCGACGAAATACCGCTCGGACACCACGCATTCATTCGAGACGATGACGCCTACACGACGAGACCATCGTGTCTCGTTTGGTATACGCGTTTAGTCTTCGAGGTAAAAAAAGGAGTCACTCATGGCACAACAAGAACCGAAAAAAGGCCAGATGCCAGTGGAAGAGGCGGGTCGCAAAGGAGGTGAAAC
>JANORL010000531.1:0-5411 GCA_031415295.1 Polyangiaceae bacterium
TGCGCGTCACACCGAGCGGAATTTTTGCCGGGTTGCCCAATTTCCCGTTACCTTCTCGTTCGCCAACGTTGTTTCCATCATGTCGCCGCCCAAGCCCCCGAATCCGCCCGATCTCTTGGCCGAATTGTTATCCCTTCGGCCTTACATCGAGCACATCCTATGTGATGGCTCCCGTGATCCCCACGTTCGTGCAGGGGCCGAAGATCACGTGCAAACGGTCATGCGTAAGGTCGTTCAGCACTTGCCTTCCTACGTGCCGCACGACGACGGTCTCCGCCCCTGGGTGACGCGAATCGCCCACAACGAAAAGATCGACGTTCAACGAAGCGCCAGGCGTCACGACGAGGCCTTTGGTGACCCTATCGCGGCCGATTTTGCGCCAGCCTCCCGCGCTTCACCCGAGCGCGATGCGCAATTGCAAGCGTTGTTGGCGAAGGTTTTCGATGTCATCGAGGAAATGCCGCCCGATATGCAGGAGCTACTGGTTCTTGCGGCGTTCTGCGAAGATTCGCACGCAGAAATCGCCGCCCATTTTAGGATCAGCGAGGACGCCGCGAAAATGAGGCTCGTGCGAGCACGCAAAATGCTTCGTAAACGCGCGGGCTCCTTTCGCGATGATATCGGCGCGTGGCTCGTTTTCATTACCCGCAAACTCATTGGGCCACGCGATACGCTGCCAACGAGGGTTTTCACGTTTTTCTGGCAAGCGACCCACCTACTTCCACCCATCATCATTGGGCTCTTTGCATTGCCGCAAACCGACGTGACGCTGCCCTTGGTTCACGAAACTGCCGTCGTCGCTCCCACGCGAAGCGAACCTTCGCTGTGCGTTCCCGACAACCTACTTGCTGCCGAGCGTTCAGTCGACTGTCTCGACGAGCCTCACCGAGCGGAAACACCAGCGGAGCCAAAACGTGGACTCGACGTCAAAAAAGGGTGCGGCAACGATGCCTTGTTCCGTTGGGAAATACAGCCCCTGCGTGGCGGCAATGGCGCGAAGGGTCATGTGAATGCCATCGCAATGGCGAGCCACCGAATGCCAATCGGGATAAAGCAATTCGCCCTCGCGAAGTGGATGGGAAACCACGAAGTCCACCCATTGAGAGGCACTCGCAATCTCCTGCACGACGGTGTTGGGATGGGGTTCGACGATCCACGTGTGCCATGGGAAAGGGCCGCTGGATTCGTAAGATTTGAGATACATTCGCCACATCCCGTAGGTGCCGAGAACGCCGGTCGCCGTGAAGAGGCCGAGATCAAACGGCTTGGTGCTGGGCTCGATGGGCGTCGCATCCGACACGCCCACGAAATGCGCCTCGCTCAACGTCAACTCGCTTTCGGGCAAAAAGCTTGGATTCGGAGTGCCTACCCAGTATTGGCGATCGAGGCGAAGCGGGCCGGTCACGATCTCCGGCACGGCATCCGCGAGCCGAGCCAATAGACGGCTCGTATTCACGAGAGCGTCTGCGGCCGCTGCGGATACGCACGGCAGGATGCTGACATCGCTTATGCTGTTGGTCCCGGTAATGCTTGTGTCGGTAACTCGCGCCATGACCCCGATGAAGTGATCAACATCATCGCACGCGCCACGAGCCACGCGAGGGGTATCTGGCTGGTTGAACACGATGGCGCTAACGAAGTCCGTGCGGGCCGAAGCGCCATACACAATCTCCAACGGTTTCTTCTTGTGGAGCACGACGGCGCTCATGAAGTCCGTACTGGGGCCGGTTGCCATCGGCAGGAGGCCTGGCTCGGCATCGAGTTCCGCCAGCCTTCGAGCAAGCTCCGGGAGTCCGTCCATCATGGGCAGTCGATCTGAAGTGTTCCGCTGCTCGAGTGGTGGGTGCGGCTCCAGGGCAGCGCCGGCGAAAAAAAGGTGACCTCCGCTGCTGCCCCACCCGTGTAGGCGCCGCTGACGCAGGGCGTGGCCACGTTGCCTCCGAGCGCCGCAACCCCCGAATTGGCGTAGGTCATTGTCGCGACCTCGTACCCATTGAGCGCAAGGCCGACTTTCAGCTCGATTCTCGCGACTGGATGATCGCATTCGATCCTTGCCACCACATTGATTGTGCCGCGCTTGTGGCCGGACTTGTGCGGATTGTGAACATAGAGCCCGCAGTTCACAATGTCGAGGAGCGGTTCCTCTGCGGGCTCGGCGAGCGCACCAGCGATGGCTTTGCTTGATGCTCCGTTTGGCGTGCCGAACGGCTCCCAAAGCGCCACTTCATCCACGGCGACGTTCACCGCGTGCAACGCAACCCGTTGCTGTTCGGGTTCCCCATTAGCCGCAGCATCACGGCCGCCGAATCCGAATGCGAGTACGGTTGCCGCAAAAGCCAAAACGCAAGCATTCCTATTCGCAGCCCACGCTCCGACCTTGACCAATTGTGCCTTATTCATCGTGCAAACTCCAAACCGGTAGCCGCGGTCGCCATCACCGCGTTATCGAATACGCGTGCAACGACCGCAAATATCATCGATCTCTGTGTCCGGCAACCGGATAATATGTCATTGCGTCGGCCTCGTTCCCGAAGCATGGCACCCATGCGGCGATGGTTTCTGTGCACATGAACTGAGCGGTCAGAGTGCGCTTCATTGGGATCGAGTGCCGGTCAGTCTGTACGTCGGTCCAAACGACGGCACGTCTCTCGCGTGCCCCGACAACCTGACAGAAGTAGGACGCCTCTACGATGAACTCGTCGCGCCCCCGGCAGCTTGCGACGCGTGCACGTGCGTACACTGGTAAAACCGGGATGAAAATCCCTGTCGCTTCTCCACGCAAGCCCGTGCGCGAATTCACGCCGGGTTTTGGTACTTCCGTTTGCTTCAAGGAAGTCACGTGGCACCCCGACCTACGGCTCCGCATCGAGCTTACCGACAAAGATCTCATCAACGACGACAAGATCGGGACGGTAGTGCTCACGTCGGACAACGTTCGAGACGCGTTCGCATTCGGCAAACCGCGGCACATTCCGGTGGGCGATCAAGATACGAGGCAAATTCATTTTGTCGCGCTGGAGGTTACGAGGTCCGCGGAGGACGCCGACGAATAGCGAATACGCTATTCGTCAAATGCCCCGCCCATTAAAATGCCCTCCCGCTGGCACATTGATTCCATTTTGCCAATCATTTGGCGCGTGCTGGTTTGTCGGCGCGCGGAGAGTGCCGCTTCGGGCAACTCTCGTTGCCGTTTCCAAAAGATCCGCGTGTGGAGCAAAATTCGGAAGCTGAAACCCTAAGTTCTGGCGTCCTTGACAGATGCATGGGTTCCTGAAATCTTGCCTGATGGAGGTTGGAAGGCCCATGATTTCCACTGAATTCAGTAGCCAAATCCATGATGTCATCGTCGTAGGAAACGGGGTACTCGGCCTATCGTTAGCGCTGACGTTGGCTCGACGAAAATTGCGGGTCGCGTTGGTGGGACAAACGCACCGACCCTGGGCTGCCTCCACCGCGGCGGGAGCAATGAACGGCTGCTTCGGTGAAGTGACGGCATCGCTGCTGAAGAGCGAGCCTGGTCGAGCAAAGCTGGACCTGGCCCTTCGCGCGCGAGGGCTGTGGGATGGTTGGCTCGCAGAGCTGACCGAGGACACGTCTGAGGCCAAGATCCAAGTCGCGAATGGTACGGTAGTGATCCTCAACGCCATCGGTTCGCCCGGAGTCGACGACGTGAATTTCAAGGCCATGCGAATTGATGCCTGGCCGAGTCATGATTTGGGATCGCAATCATCGTTTGCCGCCGGAATATACTCTGAAGGCGAATGCGACGGCGAAGACGCTCGATGTGGAAACGCAACTGGAACAATACGAGGTGACGCCCGGCCGATTTCTGGTGCAATCGACGCAAGGTGGAGGAACGCCGGTCGCGGATGATCACGGAACGTACCGGAGCGACGAACGCTATGCTGAAAACTTGCCTTGAACAGAAAACACGGGTACAGCAGCTAATAAGGAGGACGGTGATGCTTTGGATAAAACGTGTGATGACCACCATCTTATTGACGGTCGCGCGATGCCTCTCGGTCATCGGTTTCGTTGGATGCGTCATGCTCGCATTCGTGCCGCTGGGATGTGGCAGTGGTCTTTTCGGGGAAGTCCATGCGCAACAGGCCCCATCAATACGACGTCCCGCGGTACCGGAGTGGACAGTCGAGCGGTTGAAGGCATGCATGCACGAATATGGTGGGCAGCTCGAACCGCGACAGCATGTATTCAGTCCGAACATTCAGGTGAATAGAGAAGGTGCCACGGTGAAGGTCACGACGGACGACATACCGAACACCGCCCCTGATTTCGCGACATGCGTTCGGCTTGCGTTGGAAGATATGAGTATACCCACTGAGCTGTTGAATCGCCCCGCAGACCGTTCACTCAGCTCAGCGGATACGCTGACCAGTGCGCAGCGTTCGCAGCCGGGTTTCATCGTCGTGGTCGTGGGCGTATTGGCCGTCTTCACAGAGTTGACCCTCGAAGCGGGGGCATACACGATTCTGTTTGCGATTACGGTGGAGCTGATCGACAAGGCCATCGACGATGTGGCGGAGTTGGCGAAGCGGCAGCCCAATAAACATGATCGGTGTGTTACTCAATGCTTGCACTTGCTACCATCGCCTAGCGGCGATTTGCAATCGAGCGAATACAGGAAATGTTATCGTGAGTGTATGGGAAGGCTCTGATGGATAAGAAATCAGCAACACACTTCAAGACTCACGCTGAAGCGGCCATCAAAGAATTGTCATCAGCGTTGGCTGCGGCGCAAGCGTCATCCAGTGACGACGAGTTCACACCGATAAGGCAATCAGTTGGCGACCTCATCGCGAGAGTAGATAACCTTCTTACCGAGAGCATATACTCCAGCTATCCGGAATTGGACGATTTGTAGAAGCTCGATCGCGCGCCGACAATACGACGGAAACGGTAATCAGACCAGTGGTGAGCCCCCACCACATCCCGGTCACGCCGAGCTTCATCGCGAAGCCTAGGAAGAGCGCGATCGGAAAGCCAACGAGCCAATGACACGCGAGGCTTGCAAGGAATGCGAAGCGCACGTCACCTGCACCATTGAGCGCGCCCCCGCGCGCACACCACCAGGTTGAAACACCGTGTAGTTTTTCTCGGTGAAACTTTCCCAGCCAAACGCGCTGTTCGTCATTCCGACATGCCCAGCGCGGCTGGCTTGTCGGTTCGTTCGACGCGAATGGGAATGGTCGCGATGGGCTGCCAGTCAACGGTCGTGGCCGTCAACGTGGTCTCGATACAATCCGGGCCTTCCCCGTGATCTTCGCGATGGCCGATGATGTAAAACTCCACATTTTGGCCGTACCACGTGCGGTGGTGTAGGGTGATGATTCGATCAGGCGGAGCGGGCGTAAAAACGCGATCGAAGTGGACATACCGCTGGGGCTCCGTCT
>JANORL010000532.1:0-3207 GCA_031415295.1 Polyangiaceae bacterium
GATTGAAAAGGCGCGGAACAACGTTTCCTTCTGATGCCCCTCAAGAAAAACGTCGTTCCGCTACACTTGAAGACAGGTTGACCCCAGCGAAATGCGCAAAGAAAATGTGAGTGCCGAAAAAAAATCAGGGCGTCGCCGACGCGAGAGTTCGCCGCTGGCCTTCCTGCGCGAGCGTTATATACCGACTTCGTGTTGCAGCAAATTCGCTCTGCGGGAATCGCTGCTGATGCCGAGTCAACGCGGCGATGGCCTCGGCATAACGCGCGCTTGCGATGAATTTGCGTGCCTCTTCCAGCATGCGCAGCTCGTGATCGACATGCGAGTCTGGAGCCGTTGTGGGATTGGGTGGTGTCGTTTTCACCAGGTTTGGCGCGGCGGAAGCCGAAGCTATCGCCAACGAAGGCTCCGCTATTTCCGCGGCCCGCGTCGAGTCGCTGTTCTGTACGACAATCACCGGCGCTGCCGCGGCCACTTGTTTCGCGACCGTGGGCACGTCACGAGGCCATAACAACGCAGCGATGAATCCGGCCACTGCGCTCGTAATGGCAATAAGACCACGATTTCCGAGAATTCGTCGAAGTGCACTCGGATGTTTTGGGGAACGAGATTCTGGAGCAACACCCAACCCCAAATCCTTTGCAATCCCGTCCCAAATGCGTGCACGCATTTCTTCGACAAACGCTGGCGTCTGCAAGTCCGCATCAGAAAGTGCGTCAGCTCCGACGAACAGCGGCACCAGCATGCTTGCGCGACGCTCGTCGTTCAAGAGTTTCTTCGTGCGAATGCCAAAAATACGCTTTGCTTCTACAAGCCGTGCGTGCACCGTATTGCGGGCAATGCCAAGCGCTTTCGCAATGCTTTCGAGCGACTCGTCACGGAATTCGTACCGCACGAGAACTTCGCGCAACGGTGCATCCATACCGTCGAGCACCTTCTTCACGAGCGCCGTCATCTCGCAGCGCTCGAATTGTTCGTACACGTCTTTGCTATCGGGAATGTCGTCGCCCACATTGGGAGTCGGCGTTTCGAATCGATTGCGGTGCAAACGATAATGGTCCGCGGCCTGCTGCTTGCAAATAAGTTCAATCCAGGTGTGCACTCGCTCGGTTGGTAGCTTGTCCATATTTTTAGATATTTTCAGGAAAACGTGTTGAGCGATATCCGGCACATCTGCCTTTCGAACGCCAATGCGCTTGAGCACCCGAAGGACGGTCAAAAGGTACGTCGTGTAAAAAACGAAAAACGGGTCACGGTCGCGAGGCGGAAGTTGGAGCATGAGTTGGCCTTGCCCCGTAATACGCGGCGTCTGGAGCCGGTTGCTCAAAAAATCGACCGGCACCTCGGCGAATTTTTCGGTGCTTCAGAACACGTCGAAGAGACCGACGACGCTTGCCCGAACAGCGCCATTAAAACGAGGCAACTGCCAATATTCTTGCACGTTGAACACGAATCGAGGCTGCAATACGGCAACGATGCCATCGCCGTACAATTCGACGGCCCAGTTGTGAGCTAGCGACATTCCAGCACCACCTCGAGCCCCAAAATTGACGGCTATGCCCGCGACCTCGACTGCGTGAACTTGCTCTGTTTCCACCGACAAACGCGACACGTCTCCAAACAAACAACCTCGAACGTAAAACCGAGAGTTGTGGAAATCGTGGTAGCCGCATCCCACAATGCCCAATCCCAGTTGCTCAACACGTACCAATGGATGATTCGGTAATTCCCAAGCCCGATCGTATTGCGCCTCGATGCCGAATGAAAATTTGCGCCATCGGCCGCCAATTCCCAGTGCCGACGTGAATGCGGTATGCGGCGCATTCCACCAGGTAGCGCCGAGACTCAGCGAAAATGCCATTCGAGGTTTTGGTCCCGTCGTTTTCGGTGACTTTGGGGTTGGTGGGTTCGCGACAATAGGCTTTTTTACGATAGACGCTGGCTTTTCTGTCGGCGCAATCGGTTTTTCTGGTAACGATAGAGGAGCCGACGATATCGGACTGGAAGGACTCCGAGGGGACTCTGGCTCGGGAAGTGCAATTGGATCAATGATATCGTGGAGCACAAAGACAATGCGATCTGCAAGTTGATCGCACCGCCGCAGTGGCGCGTGTGCAATCTGATCGGAAACGACGGAGCCTTGTTCATTACGCGCCTGAATTCGTGCTTCGATTCGGTCCGCAGTGGGCACGAGTTCAATCGTAATCGTTCGAGATACATTGTCGGAAAATGGTTCTGGAGCGCCATTTTTTGCTGCAAGCGCCGTACGAAGATAGGCTTCGTCAGGGCAATTCGCGGGTGCATTCGCGCCACGTCGATATTCGAGCCGCCACGGCTTTTCGTCAGCATGCGCATTGTTGGCTGTGCGCAGCATGACGCCGCATATCACTCCGACGAACCCCAGACGCATGACATTGACTAAAGAGGAGACACTCGGGGATGCGGGAAACCGCTTCATTTGCCGCGGATGATGCACGTATTTGGATCATCGGGCAAGTGTTCGATGATTGGGTGGCAAACGATGCGAGTTTGTCGCGCCAAGATGAACCGTTTGACGACGTGCAAACGTGTCCGTTAAGGTGAAACGTATGTTCCGATCGCTTCGTCCCATCGTGTGTGCTGTTTCCCTCATTGTTGCCCTCTCGGCATGTGACCAAAAACCTGTCTGCGTCGCCAGCCGATGCTTCGTCTACGACGACACGGAATACTGCACAAAGGGGCACTATGAGTGCTGTGACGAGACCACGCCTCGCGACCACCCGAAGTGCCTCGATGGTGGTGCAGATGCGGGCACGGACGCGTCGGACGGTGGCGAAGGGGACGCGAGCACCGATGATGGAGGTCCACCAGCCGACGAGGTTTGTCCGTGGGCGTGTTCCCCTGTGGGAGGCGCAGGATTTGACCCGTTTCCTTCGTACGTGTGGTTCGGAGCGGAGACGGCTCAACCGCCACCACCGCTCGACGGATGGAAGTTTACGAGTTGGGTCGACGTGGACTTGAAGACGCCAAAGTGTTCAACATGTTCGTGTATCGCCCCGACGAACTCGAACGATGCTTGTGTGTTGCCAGCGGTTTGGAGTGTCGAATCGAAAGTTTGTCAAGAACTTTCTTCACCCTCCGTGACACCCTTTGATCCACTCATGAATTGGGCCGGATCGTGCACCTCGACGAACCCAATCGCGGAGGGCTTGATGTGCGATGGTGAGCCGT
>JANORL010000533.1:0-2380 GCA_031415295.1 Polyangiaceae bacterium
GAAACCATCCCACGCCAAGTGACACTCGTGCACCAGGTTTGTCTTGTGCAGATGTCACGTTTGGCTCGAATATTTTAGGCTATTTCGACACGCTTCCGGCATCGTGTTGGCCGATGTGTTGATGGCCGAAAACGTCGCCCGCTCCAATTTGTTTTGACCTCATACCATCTCGCCATCCGAACGGCGTTGCGAACTCACTCCAATGTTGGTGCAAACGTCAACCTCGCTGGATCAAAAACGTTGTCCGGCATCTCGGCCCCTCCCAACTGCGCCAGTACGTCAAGCTGAGACTTCAACCTGATGCGTCATCCTGAAGAGCCCAGCTTTTTCAACTTGGACGCGACAACCACCGTCCGCTCTGAAACTCCATCGGTGATGCCTTGGCACGGGCCAATCCCTCCACGTTCCTTTCCGTCGACAACCGCTTTCGGCACATGAACGAGCGCGTCCCGCGGTCGGAATCGATCTCAATTCGGCACGCAAGTTCCTGGTGAATCAGGTACATTGCAATCGTAGCCGCAGGGACAAACGACAGCGCCTTGGCATTTCATCGCCGCGCCGCATTCTACATCGGCCCAACAAGCGCCCATAATCGACGTTTTGCAAACGTTGTTCACGCAAGGAGACAACGCAATGTCGCCACAGTCCAAATCCTCGTTGCAACAGCCAGGCGCGACCGCACAACCATACTCGCTGCCATTGCAGGAACAAACACAACCGCCAATCATAATCGTCCCATCTGCAGTGCCGTTACACGTTGCGCAAACGAGTCCGCCGCAAGAACCAATACACGCCGCGTCCGGAACGCATGTCCATCCACCATTACAAACCTCGCAAGGCAGTGGCGGACCCCAACACGTACCCGCTGGGCAATCGTTTGGATCAACCGTTCCCATAGGACAAACCCAAGCGCCATTCTGACAGTCGCTTTGGTCGATCCAATCCGAGCCACAACCGTGAACGCACAATGGAGCATTACCCGCGCAGCCACTCGAACCACCCGAACCACCCGAACCACCCGAACCACCCGAACCACCTGTTCCGCTTGAACTCGTCACATCGACAGTGCTCCCGCAGGCTGCTGAAAAGAGGACCGCCATAACAAAAAGAGCTACAAGGGTAAAGTCGCGAGTTTTCATGTGCCGAGGATATCACGTTCTGCGGTTTCCGAGGAAGATTGCACAGTGGGCGACTTTCGGCTTGGCGGTGCACCGCGATTTTTTTCTCGCCGCCAAAAATAAAATCGGTAGGTTAGTTCCCGATGGTGATTTCGTTATGATGCACTTCAAGCAATTTCGTCGCTGGTTTCTGCTTCCCCTCGCTACCTTGTCCGCGATTTCGGCATGCAACGTCGTGCTAGGTCTCGATGACTACACCCCTGCAGGCGGCACTGGAACCAACGCTTGCATTCCTGGAACGCAGAAAGTCTGCTTGTACACGGGCCTGCCAGGTACGGAAAATGTCGGACCGTGTCGGGCAGGTTTCCAGATGTGCAACGTGGAAGGCACTGGGTATGAGCCGTGTTCGGGCGAGGTCACGCCTGCCCCCATGGAAAACTGTAGCAATACCATTGATGACACGTGCGACGGCCAGGTGAACGAGGCATGCCCCTGCGAGCCGGGGGCGATGATTGCTTGTTATGCTGGTCCGTCGGGAACCGAAAATATAGGCATTTGCAAAGGCGGCATGCAAGCGTGTAATCAAGATGGGCTCGGTTATGGTCCTTGTAGCGACCAACAACCGCTCGTCGAAGATTGCGCAATGGCCACCGACGAGGATTGCGATGGTTACGTCTGCGGATCGACGCTTTGGGCCACGAAACTCGATGAAGTGAACGTGCAAGGCGTTGCCGTCGACAACGCCGGGAACATTATCGTCGTGGGAGCCCTGTATGGCAAGTTCTCGGCGCCAAACGTCAATCTCGCCACCGCGGGCGGCAATGACCTGGTGGTGCTCAAGTTCGGCCCAGCCGGCAACGTACTCTGGGGAAAACGATACGGTTCGACGCCAAACGAAAATGCTTATGCCGTCGATACCGACGTTATGGGCAACGTGTACGTTACAGGAGCCATTGACGGCGCAGTCGATTTTGGTGGCGGACAAATACCCGCTGGGATTTATATGGTCAAACTCGACCCTGCCGGCGCGCATGCAGGCGCGACAGAAAAAACAATGGGGCTTATAGGTCCACTACTGGCCCCATTGTTAAATAGAAAGGTTTGACTACAACTACTTGGCTAGCAGCCGATTCACTTCCGCCAGATCTTCCTCTTTCAAGCGACCCGCCGCCGATTTGAGTCGCAGCTGCGAAAGGATGGTGTTATAACGCGACTGCTGCAAATCGCGTTGCGCCTGGAACAGCTGCTGTTGAGCATTCAGC
>JANORL010000534.1:0-4185 GCA_031415295.1 Polyangiaceae bacterium
CTCCTGTGCTCGAGTTAATTCCACTTCTCATATGGCGATTGCACACATCGTGTCGAAAAGACGATCGCAAGGATGAGTAGACAGCGCCATACACCGATTTTCGATGTCGGAACCAGAGGATGGTTGCGCTATTTGGGAAACAGCTGCGAATGCGTCTCGACAATCTGATTCAGGCCCATTGCCGAGAAGCGATCAGTGGTGCCCCGAACTAGGGCAAACGCCGGAGGAGCCCGCCTGATCAGGCCGAGAAGCAATCAGTGGTGCTCAGGTCTTCCATTTTATTCCCGAAACCATTTTCTTCGTCCGAAACGCCTTGACGGATGTCGTCCTTTTCGTTTTCATCAGGTTCCTTTTACCGTTGCGACAAGGTGGTTCCATGCGTCCGACCCGTATCCTCTCGTTGATGAACGTTGCCTCTGTTTTCGTGCTTGGCTCGCAGGCCGTCGGCTGTGGGGACAATAGCTCGTCCACATCGGGCGCTTCAACGTCGAGCAGCAGCACGTCCGGCAGCACGTCCGGCAGCAGCAGCGGCGAAGCTTCGACTTCATCCAGCTCGACAAGTGGAATGGGTGGCGCCGGAGGTTTCGGCGGAATGGGAGGTATGGGTGGAAGCCCGCCGGTTTGCGTACCAAACAGCGTCGTCGCTTGTTACACGGGGCCTGGTACTACCGAAAACGTCGGGCTTTGCGTTGCTGGAAAAGCAATGTGTAATGATCAAGGAAGCGCACTCGGGCCATGTTTGGGCGAGGTTGTCCCCGTGGCCGAGAATTGCGCGACAATGGCGGACGAGAACTGCAATGGTACCGGTCCTGATTGCGGTGTTTCGGTCTGGAGCAAGAACTTCGGCGACTTTGACGGTCAATACGGCAGATCCATCGCCGCTGATGCCCTGGGCAATGTATACGTGTGCGGCATTTTCTCAGGCAAGCTCGATTTGGGCGGCGGTACGATGACTGCAACCGACCTCGATGGGTTCCTCGCCAAACTCGATCCCTCCGGCAAACTGATCTGGACCAAACAATACACAGGCGCATCGAGCCAATATCCAACATCGCTCGCCATTGATGGCGCTGGAAACGTCGTCGTCGCCGGCAATTTCGCAAACACGGTCGACTTTGGTGGCGGCCCGCTTGTCGCAACCGACTTGGATGCTTTCGTGGCCAAATACGATCCTGCTGGCAATCACATTTGGAGCAAGCGTTATGGCGCGGCGGATGTCCAATCCGCCACCACGGTAGCCATTGATGCCGCGGGCAACATCGCAATTGGCGGCACGTTAATCGGCGCCGCTGATTTCGGTGGAGGTTTGATGACGGCAACCGATATCGACCTGTTCGGTCTAAAGCTCGACCCTAACGGCAACCATTTGTGGAGCAAGCGTTTCGACCAAGCGCTCGGTAGTCAACCAGATGTGACGCAGGTGGCTATCGATAGCGCTGGAAATGTCGCATTTACAGGCTACTTTTTTGCGTCGATTGACCTGGGCGGAGGTACGCTTACAAGTGCCGGAAATGCCGACGTTTTTGTCGTGAAGTTCGGACCGGGCGGCCAACATCTGTGGAGCAAACGTTTTGGTACGACGCTTAGCCAACACGGGACTGGCCTTGGTTTCGACGGTATGGGTAACGTCTTCGTCGCTGGCGATGTAGCAGGAAGCATCGACTTTGGCGGCGGCCCGCTCGTCAGCGCCGGCGGCAATGATGGTTTTCTCGCCAAACTTGATCCCACCGGCGGCCATCTATGGAGCAAGCGTTATGGCGACCCACAATCGCAAGGCTTTTATGATATTGCGGTGAACAATGGCGGCGAAGTTGCTCTCAGCTACCTCTTGAGGGGCACCGTCGATTTCGGCGGCGGACCACTCACGAGCGCCGGAAGTGTGGATATCGTCACGGTGCGGCTAGATTCATTGGGCAATCATGTCTGGAGCCGTCGTGCAGGCGACGCTAGTCCGCAAAGTGCAAACGCCATTGCCTTTGACGAAGGTGGCCACGTCCTCATCACGGGCGAGCTCGTCGGAAGCGCCGATTTCGGCAATGGCGTGCTCACAAGTGGAGGCTCTACGGATTTGCTGATCGCGAAGCTGGCGCCGTGATGCTTTGTGATTGGCGAATTACGGCAAACGGACAAGCATTGGCGCCAAAACACGTCGACCGCGTGATTGGGCCGGTGTGCGGTCGGTGATTCGATAACAAACGCGATCGTCGATGAAACTGGAACAGCCGTGACCTTCAATAGTGCGCTTGTGGAGCTTGACCCATCGAAGAGCTGAAGAATGGTCTATTTCATGCAATCCCTTCGTCTTGCTGCTCTGTTGACCATGCGTTTTTCGGACAAACGCGAACGAATCCTTTGCTCTCCAACGAAAATGGTGGTTTGCTTGCCCCTAGCGCTCGTTTTTTATTCACACAACTGACCGAAGGCAACTAACATCACTGCCCAGCGATCGACCCGAACATCGATCGTACGCCTTGCACAAATACCGTACTTCTAAAAAGTACGCCCACTTCAACCGAGCCACGGAGTGCCCTTATGAAAACCATTACCGCGACATCGATTCTCATTTCGATCTTGGCCATTTCGGCGTCGTCAGCAGCCACGCCGGTGATTTCGAGCGAGCAATCGCCATATCAATTGGAATATGCGGCGACGCCTGAACAAGTGCAGATGGATTCCACGCAAATCGAGCAAGCGGCGGCGCACGTGCAATCGATGGTGCAGGGTGGCGTCATGGATGGGGCGGTGCTTCTCGTCGCCAGGCATGGCAAGGTCGTTTTGCATCGAGCATTCGGAAAACGTGACGGTAATTTCGAGGGCAATGCAGCCACGAATCCGGCCATGCCGATTGAGGGTATTTTCGATCTGCAGTCGATGACGAAGATCTTGACGTCCCTCGCCGCGCTCGATCTGCATTCGACGGGTCAGCTTGATCTTTCGGCTCCCGTATCCAATTACATTCCCGAATTCGCGTCTCCTGACAAGGCGGACATGACGGTCAAGGACCTCGTTCGTTTCACTTCCGGGCACGGAATTGATTCGGATACATTTCTCGTGGGCGATGAAAATCCCTGGGCCACCATGATCGCACAGAATCTCGTTGCGCCGCCGCAGAGTTTCGCGCTTTATAGCGATATCGGTTATCGTCTGCTCGGTCGAGTCGTGGAAGCGGCTGCCGGCGCTCCGCTCGATGTCGTCGTGCGCAATCGCATTACCGAGCCGCTCGGTATGCACGATACGGCGTGGCGTCCGCGATTGAATATGCCTCAGAAGGGGCAACGGTTTGTCGGAACGGGGTATTCAGACCTTCGCGAGCACGCTTCAGCGCATCGTTACATGCGCGGCGAAGTCGCCGACGATCAAGACTTCTGGATCGAGGAGCATACACACTCGGTAACTGGCTGTGACGGTGCATTCTCGACAGCTTGGGACATGGCATTGCTCGGCCAATACTTCCTCAATCGAGGCACGCGGATTATCAGTAAAAATAACGCGGGTTTCTGCTTGCCGCAGATGGCATCCTGCACCATCGACCCGGTCACTCCGGCTGGTCTCATCAATGCCTCGATGGTCATGCAATCGGTCACCAACACGGGTGCACCGCTAGGGATTTCGGGCGCTACCTCGAGCTGGCTCGATGATTTGCTCTTCGCCAACAAAGGTTATGGCTGGGAGCTCAGTGATTTGGAAGCAGGGGCGCACGTGGTCACCGGACAGCATTCATCGTCTTATGCGGTATCGAAGATTGGCGGCGCGGGCACGTTCATTACGGTGGATCCGGATCCGTCGCGAGATCTTGTCATCGTCTTGCTCACGAACCACGGTTTGCCTTCGTTCTTCGGCCCCGATGGCATTGCGGTCACGACGGAAGGCGCTGTGATCTGGCCAGGCTACGAAAACATGCTTAATGGCATTGGACCGCACATCGTAAACGACGTCGTGCAGCTCGCGATTATGGACTGACCGAGTTCGACCCGCCCATCATTCTCCAGGCAATCCCAACGTCACGCGCAAATGCAGATTTTTCATTTGCGATTTCTGACGCGTGCGCCTTTCATTATCGAAAGACGATTCGCTGCGGAATCGCGCGACATTACTCAAGAGGCGATCCACCGGTGATCCCGGTACTGGCACGGTTGGCCAAATCCGTGCATACTCGGTACCTCGCCCTGGATCATGAAAAGAAAT
>JANORL010000535.1:0-1886 GCA_031415295.1 Polyangiaceae bacterium
CGTGCTTTGCTTGACGTCATCACGTTGCCTTGGGATCCTGCCTCCATGCCCCGCCGATTCAATACGGCTGGTCCGAATGATTCGGCTCGCCACACCACGATTTCCGCTCGTTCGCGCGTTCCCGCTCTCTGGGACATCGTCGAACAGGGCCGATACTTCGTGCTCCATGCTCCTCGGCAGATGGGCAAAACCACGCTGCTGCTCGACCTGGCAGCAGAACTCAATCGTGAAAAGTCTCACGTTGCCGCCGTCATTTCACTGGAACCTGGTGCTGCGTTTCCCGGCGTCGATGCAGCCGAACTCGCGATGCTCGATTCGTGGCGTTACGATCTCGCCGCGTATTTGCCCGCGGACGTATCAGTTCCGCGATGGCCAGATGCTCCACCAGGCAACCGAATCGGCGCTGCACTTTCCGCGTTCGCACAAGACTGTCCCCGACCTGTCGTGTTGTTTCTCGATGGCCTCGATACGTTGTCTCGCGAAGTGCGCGTGTCCGTGATTCGCCAAATCCGCGCCGGCAAACCACGACGTCCACGCGGGTTTCCTTGGTCCATCGGCTTCGCATCGCTGCGTGATCCCCGAGAACTCGATTATTCCTATTCACAAGGCCCAGCCAGTACGTCCGGTCCAACAAGCTCCATCTCGCTCGAAGCCGAAGTGATTCCACTCCCTCCACTCACGCGTGAACAAGTTGCCCAAGTGTGTGAATCCGTGGGGGAACAACTTTCGCAACCCGTGCTTTCCACCGCGGTAGATCGTGCTTTTGACCTAACGCTCGGCGTCCCGTTTTTCGTCAGTGCACTCGGTCAACGACTCGTCGAAATGTTCGAGTTGCGCAAGGGGCCCATCAGCGCTGCGGACATGGACAAAGCTCGCGACTCTCTGGTCGAACGGCGAGGTGGCGTGCTTGATGAAGTCATCGATCGCATGCGCGACACCCGCTTCAAATCGATGCTCGAGCAAGTGTTCGCCACGACGTTGCGAGACGTGTCGTCCGAAGAAGCTCGCGCTGCCGTTGACCTCGGCATCATTCGCGAGCTCCCTGATAGCTCGGTGCAGTTCACCAACCCCATTTGGCGTTTGCTCGTCTCGCGACAACTCCCGAGCGCCAAAAGCTCAATATTTACAACGGACAAGCCTATGTGGGTTCGTCCGGACGGACGGCTGGATCCCGAGAAGTTGCTCGAGACTTTTCTCGAATTCTGGCGACGACATGGTGATCAGGTTTTTGCAGTCGCGACCTACGGCGAGTTGTCGCCACTGGTTCTCACCGCGTTTCTCAACGGCATCGTCAAGAACGGTGGCATCATCGAACGCGAGTACGCGTTAGGTCGTGGGCGCATGGACGTCTGCATTCGTCAGGGAGGTTCGTCCGTCGCTCTCGTCGTCAAAGTACGTCGCGATCGCGATGCAGATCCTGTCGTCGAAGGCCTTGCACAAGTCGACGATTCGCTCGCACGTCACGGCATCGAAGATGGTTGGCTCGTCATTTTCGATCGACGCAAAGGGCTCCCGCCCGTGTCGCAGCGCGTTCGCTCTTCGCCTGCGGAAACGCCTGCTGGACGCCAAATCATCGTCGTCCGCATCTGACGTTCACGACCTCGTTGAACATATTTTCTGTGGGTCGGCTGCGGCGCCCTCTGCCCCAAACCCCTCGAGCAAATCGTTTGTGCTCCAAACGAATACGTCGTGCATGATTCCAACGACGTAAAAATTCGTTTGTGCTCGAACGATCCTCGTATGCAATTGCTCTTGGATCCCGTGCGAGTGCGAAGGTTGTTATCCAGTTGGGCGTTTCTGTACGAGACGACTGCGTAACGTCATTCCTAGATCGGACATTTTCTGGGTGCTCGCCACCTTGGAGCTTGCTTGCTGCCGCAACGCGT
>JANORL010000536.1:0-2055 GCA_031415295.1 Polyangiaceae bacterium
TGCCAATAGCTCCGGCTTGTCTTGACGATTCGCCGTCTCAATGACCCGCGCCGCTATCACATTCAAATCATGCTCGCGATTGTTCATCAATAGCCCTTTCGTCTCACGCACCACTTCGAGCATCTTTTCCAATACGATTTCATGCGCGCACCGTGCCAAACAGTTTTCCTCATGTTTTCCCGATGGTTTTACATGGCGACCCCTGGCGGCCGCCATGGCGGAACCTGGCGGCCGCTAGCCCTTCGCCGATCGATGTCACGCTTACGCCAACGACGGCTGGACCCCTTTGGACAAAACGAGGCGCTGTTCCTCCATCCACCGTGTTCTAATCCGTATGTTCGAGCGGTTCGTCTCACGCCCGAGGCTCGAGCCGCATTACGAAGTTCGATCGAAGTGTGGGGGCAAGATACGCGTGGCTCCGGAAAGTGCAACGCCTGCTGTTTAGGCTTGGACCATTGCAACCCGTCGCAATCGCCTGGCCTCACGCACGGCTTCGAGCTTCTGGTCGCGTTCGGCCCAAATGGCTTTTCGCGGCCTTCGAGCACGTCGTTTGGCGTGACATATCCCAATGCACTGTGCAGGCGCACCGCATTGGCGCTCGTTTGGAAATCGACTCTCGGCGCGTTTGTGCAACACCTCCGCGTACTCGCGGTTGATTGCACGTGGAGATCAACGCTGCGAGCGAGGTCGAAGCAACGCTCGATCGGCGCATGAATTGGGGTTTTAGGTCGAGAATGGCATCATTATCTTCGACCTTTCAGGGGAGCTTGACGACGCGCATGCCTTCGATCGCTGTATAGACGCCCGCAAAGGTCGCCAAGATCTTCGCGCGCATATCGGCGTCGTTGTTGCATACCCAAAGACCATTCTCGATGTCGAAAAATTCGACCTCGCGTCCGTACCGAGTTGACAACCGGTAGCCCATCGTGTGCGTGGAGTTCCAGAAGATGCAAATGTGCGGCGGGGTGATGTTCACGTAGCGCTGAACGTCGATGATCTGGGTCACCGCTAGATCCGCGCCCACACGCGCCAGCCCCATGCCCGTGGTTTGTCCGTCCGGATCGGCATCGTGTTGCCGCCATACGGCCATCAGCGCCCCCATTTGGTGCGGGGTGAGCGACAGCTCGTCGAAATTTCCCAGCCCGCGGTTGAGTTGCAGGCACCTCTTGGCCCACTGCAGCGACGCGACGGTGCAAATTCCCGCTGCGTTGCCCTGGAAGTAGTTGTTTGCCATCGGAAACACTCGTCGCACTGCCATGGGAGACCTCATTTTCTAGCGGGATCGACGTCGCGTCGAGAAAGCGCACAACTTCCACTCGCACACACTACCCGCAATGAACGACCCTCTGCAACACTTTCTTGCCGCACCGATGTCGTCTGCTGATCCCAGTCAAATCCAAGCTCTATCCCATGGGTATATGGCAATACGTTGACTGTAGCTCCTGTATCGAGCAGTCCCGAGACAGCAACGCTTCGTGTTGCCACAAGCGTCAGCGGGAGCATTGGGGCGAGGCTCGCGGCACCTAGCTCGGCGTCGCGCGTAACGAACGGGAAATGTTGTCGGACCACAGCCATTCTTGCAGATCCTATTCTGCGCGTAGCGTCTGGAGGAGCGTCTCGGCAGCCTCAAACGCCTCATTCGGAGACCACACGGGGTACTCCTTGCTGGACACGAGAGACGGGGGAGATTCCGCTTCCGCGAGTTCCTGCGCCAAGAACTGGATCAGCCGAAGCTTATCCGCACGCGACAAGGAATGAATATCCGGGAGAATCTCGACCAACGACATAACGTGTTTCCTTATCGGCCGTTGTCTCTACCACAGGTGATCACTCGCTTCAAGCACCCGATGCGTGTTTGTCCCGACGCAACCCGCCCCTCGTCACGCAACAACACCCCCGCGAGCAACGCCCCCCCATTCTCTTCATCGTTGCCCGCGGGTCATCCTCACGTCAAGCCGAGCGCGCCGTCGATTCCGGTCCCGCCAATTCATTCTTTGGCGCCTTGTTCTTCTTTCGCGTCAACGCCGCCTTGTGCGCGATCTGCGATCGGTATGT
>JANORL010000537.1:0-1675 GCA_031415295.1 Polyangiaceae bacterium
CGGTCGATTCGGTCGATCGACCGGCTGTTTCCATGGCGTGGAGCGTATCGAAAAAGCCAAAAACGCGTTGTTCGAGGTCCCTTGGCAGATTCATATCGCGGGCGATCTCCTTTTTGAGGTCCTTGCGCAATCGATTGAGCACCGACATGGCTTTGCCGCGTAATGTGAGCGCTTGGGCGCGGATACCTTTGGGCACGTCGGCTCGATCGTTCAGCAGCTCGTTGAGCTTTTCGCCTTCTTCCACGAACGATGTCGCGACATCGAAGAGTGTCTGGCCGGCATTCCACGGAATGGTGAACGTCTTCAATACGTCGCCGAGGGACACGAGCAGCGGTTTACGCTTGATGGCGCGTTCGGCTTCCGTGGCATACGAATCGGTCAATTCGTCAAGCGATGGCACGAAGGCCTCGCGGATTTGCTGCGCGGCGGCGACCATTTCGGCGGATGCACTGGGATCCTGGAAACAGGCTTCCGTGACGAAGTAGATGAGTCGGCCAAGGCGATCGTGGCGACCATCGGTTGTGCGAAGCTCGACCTTGTAGGGCGTTGACGTAAGAACTTCGGGAAGTGCACCGATGGCAAGGTGCAATTCGTGAAGTTCATCTTTATGGTAAACGCCGGCTTTGCTTGCATTGAGCGTTTCGAGGCGCTCGGTAAAGAGATTATGGGTTCCACGACGAATCGTGGTGAGGCTGAAATTCACGGCAGCGATGGTGACATAGACGGGACGGAACGGTCAAGTTTTGTTGTGCGTGTTGCGTGAAGATTTTTGCGAGCGCTTGGTGGAGCGCGAGGCGGGCGCGTTTTTGTGCGCTGCAAGAAAAGTGTTGCAGATGGGCGAGCCTGGCGAGTAGTGTGCGCGCGTGGATGTTGTGGACGTTGGCGTTGGTCATCGCGTGTGTCGATCGGGCGAGCGCATGGCTACATGGCAGGGACCGGTTGCACTGGTCCGGCTTTTGCGGTAGAGAGGATTTCGATGGGCTACAGAGCTATTCTTGAGGCTACAGATGAGACTGTTCAAGACGTCGCCTTGGCGGCGGCACGACGTCTCGATGAAGCGACGACGCTTCTCATGTTCAAGCGCCACCACACAGCGATCTATCTCGGCGGACTCTCCGCAGAAATGTTTCTCAAGACGGCGTGCTTCATGGTGGGCGGTGCGAACCTTACCGATCCCGTCTCGGCGCTTATGGCTCCCCTGAAATAGGAGTTACAAGCCGCCTTTTAAGGGTGACTGGGAAGGCGGTCACGGTCTCTGGTTCTGGTCCCAGGAGCTGCTTGTAAGGCGCCATGGACAGGGTAAGAGAACGCCCAATCGCTTCATGCAGGTGCTTGCCGTTCTGTATAGCGATTGGTTCGTCGCTATGCGCTATCGGGCGGGCTCGGCTACCCGCAATGAGTCCGCTACCTTCCTGCACAACGTTGAATGGATCGCAAACAACCACAACTCTCTCCGGAGATAAGAAATGCCTGTCCGAGAAACTCTGATCCATGGCGCGTTGCCCGAGGAAGCCGAACTTCGGAGGCTACTTGAGGCTGAACTTCGGAATCCAACTGACAACCCAGAACCCGTGATCGTGGTTGAACGGCCTCATCCAAGCACGACGCATCTCTTTGTCATTTGGTCCCGGTTTGATGGCCTTGAGCAGGTCGTTCGTTCGCGAGTCATCCTTGA
>JANORL010000538.1:0-1972 GCA_031415295.1 Polyangiaceae bacterium
AGAGGGGCCGGGGGTGAGGCACAACGCGCAGCAGTCTGATGAATACCCTCTTCCAATTCGAGGACCTACTGTATGCATACAACAAGATGGCTTGGTTTCATTTCGCTTGCCGGTGCGATGCTCGCCGGATGCGGTTCGGACGGCAATTCGACGACAACCACCAGCTCATCGAGCAGCAGCAGCGGTGGCGGTAGCGGTGGAGGCTCGGGCGCTCGTTGCACCGTCGAAACGCCCAATGAAGCGGGCGTGGTGGCACTCGACAACGGGCTCGTTCGTGGAACGAAAGAAAGCGTTTCTTGGGTATTTCGAGGAATTCCTTACGCAACACCTCCTACTGGGGACAAACGCTGGAAACCAGCGGAGTTGGCAGCGTGTTGGGACGGCGTGCGCGAAACAAATACGTTTGGCGCGGTATGCCCACAAATCGACAAGAGCAAACAACCCGTTGGTAACGAAGACTGTTTGTCACTGAATGTCTGGGCGCCTGATCCTGCAATCGCCGGCAAAGGCCCCTTCCCCGTGCTGTTTTTTATTCACGGCGGCGGCAACATTCAAGGTTCGAGCAGCGAAGCGGTGGCGGGCATGGCGCCCATTTATAATGGTCTCGATCCCAGCGAAGCCAATAAATCGATTGTCGTAACGATCAACTATCGCCTGGGACCGCTTGGTTTTTTGGCATTGCCGGAACTCAGCAAAGAATCGACATGGGGAGCGTCGGGCAATTACGGATTGCTTGATCAGATTGCGGCGCTCGAATGGGTCCAGAAAAATATTGCGGCATTCGGCGGAGATCCATCAAAGGTTTTGGTGTTTGGCGAATCTGCGGGTGCTGTAGATACGATTACGCTTCTTGCGTCGCCGCTTGCCAAAGGCCTCTTTTCAAGTGCGCTGGCGCAAAGTGGCGCCTCGACATCAGCGACGCAAAAAGACGCGGAGGCGGCAATGACGGCGCGCGTAAACATGTCGTCGTGCGGCAATGCGTCCGATCGATTGGTCTGTTTGCGTGGAAAAACAGCGAATGAATTGCTCGCCGAACTGCCGGGTAGTGTCAACATTGGCGGGGTAGCGGTAGGCAACGCGACGGGCAATTACGGACCGGTCATCGATGGGCACGTGTTGCCGAAAGCGACGGCCGCGATTTTCGCAGCGGGCGAGCATAACCACGTGCCGTTCACGATTGGTACGAACGCCGAGGAACTCGCTGCATCGCTGACGATCAAGGTCACCACCGAAGTCGAATTCCAGGGAGTCATCAATCAAAACTTTGGTGCTGTGGCGCCAGATGTATTGGCCGCGTACCCTGTCGCCGATTACGCATCGCCACAAGACGCATTGGTCGCGGTGTATTCGGATATGCGCTTCACGTGTCCAGCGCGCATCCTCGCCAGCAGCATTGCGAAAACGCAAACCGAACCGGTGTATCGCTATTTCTTCAGCCGCCGAGCAAAAACGCCCAATGGTGAAAAACCTGCGCAACACGGAATCGAGCTGCTTTACGTCTTCCATTCAATCACGGACATTCCGCTATACACGCCAGCGCCGGAGGATTTGGCGTTGTCGGACGCCATGATGGGGTATTGGGGACGTTTTGGAGCCACGGGCGATCCCAATGGCGCGGGTGCCGTCATGTGGCCCAAATACGAAATGGTCAAAGATACGCACCTGGTGCTCGATAGCCCGATTACGAGCGGCGAAGGCGTACGTACGGCGCAATGCGATGCGTGGGAGCAGATTCTGACGAAAGCGCCGTGACACCAAATTCATAGACATTTCGGTGGGTTTCACCCAACCCCCTCCCACGTTATCCTGAGCATTGATCACATCTCCATTTCCACAACGACAGCCCTGGGAGAGGGCCATTTCGCGGCGTTCGCGGGGGGCCCCGCTGTCTGAGCCCGAGCTTGGGCGGGCGAGTTCGGGGTCCCGCGGGCGCCGAGAAATGGCTCGCTCCCGGGCGGCCCACGCAAAAGAC
>JANORL010000539.1:0-4281 GCA_031415295.1 Polyangiaceae bacterium
GCTACGCCCCCCATACCCCCCGAAAATCATTCCGATCCGCTTTCATTTCTGGGGGGTGAGGCGCGTTTTACGAGAGGCGCCGGGGTGAACTCACTCGAACTCTCGGGATCGACATCTAGTGCTTACGCGCCGGCCCGTACGCGACCAATCCTTGTCGAGACGCGATCCAAACAAGCTCACGCGACGCGTCCCAAGCAATGGATACGTCGCCAAACGAGCCACTCTCCATCAAGCCTCGAACCTCGGCCAAACGTGCGGGTTCACCATCGTCCGTGACGCGAATCAAGTGTGCGACAGGTTCGTCGGGGAACGTCACGACGACGAGCAAGTCCGCGGCTTCGTCATCACCCGCGAAACATGCCGAGGAAACGCCGGGCAGTTCCACCCGCATGAAGGAAACACCGCCGTTGTTCGAAAGGTAAAGTCCACGCTGCGACGAGATCGCCAGCCGTTTGCCTCCGGCTGTTGCAACGAGAGCCGGCCGATGTTCCGCTACGACAAACTTCGCGACTTCATCGGGAAGCGTTGTCGACAACCAAGGTTCATCATCGCCGCGAAATTTTTCGACGAGCACGCCATCACTTCCGGTCGTCAGAGCAACCAACGATCCGGTCGTCGCACAAATCGCGCCCACGCCATTTTCACGCACACGCACAACGGCTATGTCCGCATCAGCCATCGACCAAAGCGCACGGTCGTGCAGGATCCAGATCCGACCGAGCGTACATGCCAAACCTACCGGGCCTTTCGTCGAACGAAAACCCGTCACAGGTGATGCCGAGACCCAACCGTCACGACTCGCAAGCAATCCGCCGCGCGTCGTCGCGATCACCGTGAGCCCCTCCATCGCAGCAATCGCCAAAGACGGCGCATCGAGTCCCACACTTCGCGCCGCGTGTGCACCTTCATCGACGGTCAACACGACATCGCCCGCTGCAAAGACCTGTACAGCCGCAACAAACACGACTGCACAGGGTACGGAAGCTCCAGCCCCTTCGAGCGGGACAAACCTGCTCGATGCCCACGAAGGCAAATGGCCACGCGTCGCCTCTTCCAACAGAACGTCAGCGAGCGAGTCGTCCGCATGATCGTTCTCGCTTTCATCCAGCTCTGGAAGCGCGTTTTCGTCGATGTCGTCGGCGACGTCTTCGCCCGTTCCTTCTGAACCACCGTCATCGTCACTCGGTGCGAGGTCCAACCCGCCACCGTCATCGGCCTCGACAAACCCATTCGATTCGCGATCCTCATCGACTGCGGAACGTTCATCATCGAGCTGTGCGAAATCTTCATCGAGCGCTCCGACGTCCACCACTTCGTCGGTCAGCTCGGCATTGACCTCACGCACGTCGTCGTCCTCGATATGAACGCCTACGTCGAGATCCGAAGCGTTTGTATCGTCGAGCGAATCGATTCCGTCATCATGCAGATCGGGCAACGCATCGTCGAACCTGTCAGCACCGTCTTGATCTTCAGCGTCGTCGTCTCCCACGACAAACTCGGGAAGGTCGATATTGTCGTCGTCATCGTCACGTGCTGGATGTACCGCATCCCGGACAAACTCTGCGGTAGGCGAGATCGTCGCGTCCTGGGTGATCGTGCGAAGTGCACCAGCGTTGGACATAGCGGCGGAATCTAGCGCTTTTGACTCCGTGAGCACGAACCGCGCAACGTACGCCGCCCAAGGTTTCACAGGGCAATCCAGCGACTCCCCAGTTTTCGATTCGTACGCCCCTGGATCTCGACTGCCGGCAGTGCTTACTTGATGCCACCCGATGCCCGCCTCTGACCCCGGAAATTCGCCCGTTGACAGCGACCACGCTCCTCCTGCGAACGCTCGTCCCAAAACCAAAGGCACGACACGCTCGCAACGTGCATTGCCCCTCGCGATAGCTTCCGCAGGCCTCTTCACGCGCCGCGTAGACGTGCGCCCGCCAGACGTCGTGTACGTCAAAGGTATTCTCGAAGCGAGCGAAGGCCTCGGCGTGGTGTTTGCGGAACGCGGAGGAGACCTCGTCGTCGCTTCGCCGCATGAGCGCGCTGCTGATTTGGATGAACTACTCGCCGATCTCGTCATCGAGATCGGCGCACGTATCGACGCCGACCCGAGGATCCCGGAATGAGCGAATCGCACGAGCCGCCGCAAAGTCGCGGGCCTCTGCACCTGGTCGAATCACGCGTCTCGCGAACTCGAGACGAACAGTCGCCCACCCACGATGAAACCGTCAGCTCCTCGGACGTCGAGCCACGGATGCTTGCCGCCTGGCACGAGTGGCTTGCTGCTCTGGCCAGTGACGCCGACGCTGCTCTTGCCGCGGCAGATTTGTACGCGGGACTCGCACCGGCTGCACGAGATGCATGGCTGGATGCTCTGGCCGAGGATGGGCCGAGCTTGAGCGTTCCACTGCTTGCGCTGTACGCCCCATTGCTTGGAGTGGAAACGGACGTGGAGCGTCGGGCGAGGATGGAAGTGGCGGTGGCACTTGGGGGAGACGGGTTGGGTAGAGGTCATGTTTTGGAGGTGCCTGTGGCGCGAGCATTTGCGGGGATGACGTCGACGGGAGCGCGGGTGGTGGCGTTGATTCAGCCGGTGTATTTGCAATTCGTGCGGGTGTTATGGTGTCGGTTTGTCCCGGACGAGGGAATTTTTTGGGCGCGGCAGGATAGTTTGTTGGCGAATGCGAATGCGCCGAAGAGTGGTGACGTCGTGGATGGCGTGGTGATCGACAAGGCGCCTATGGCACCGATTGTGGAGGAGCTGGCACATGCAATATTGGCTCATGGTCGGAGCGGATTGGAGTTACCGAATTCTTTACGCGATTTTGCGGATTTGTTCGATACGGATGTCGACGCGATTGATGGCCCGGTGTAACGTTATGGTTTCGAAAATTCGTCGTGTTTGGTTGGGCTTTGTTATTGCATTGATGCCCGTTGCTTGTACGACGACGGTCGAGGCGCCGGAGCCGGAGACACCGAAACCGACCATTGCAACGGGGTCTCCGATTCGGTTTTCGTATGAAACGCTTGATGGACAAACGTTATCGACGACGACGTTGGCGGGTCGGTACAGCGTCTTGGCGTTCATTACGACGTATGATCATTTTTCGCACGCACAGGCGCGATTTTTATCGACATTGATGAACAAGCACGTCCCACGCATCAATGCGGGCCTCATTGTTCTCGAGCCTCCGCAGAATCGAATCTTGGTGGAAGCATTTACGAAAGTGGTGGCTCCGCCGTATCCAGTGGCGATGGCGGACGAAGCGACGATTTTGGGTGAAGGTCCTTTTCGGGATTTGCACGACGTACCGAGCGTCGTGATCTTGGATCAGCTTGGTCGCGAGGTCTGGCGGCACAGGGGTTTGGCATCGAATGACATGATGGAAGCGGCGCTGAATGCGATACGGCGGGGAAAAACGGCGCCGTAGATGGCGTTCGTACAAATCTTGAGCGTTTATCGGGCCACATCGATGATCGCTTTGAGCACCGACGGCCATTTCGATGACGATGGCGTAATCATATCAAAATGGTCCGCTCCGTCGATGACATCGAGCACCACGTTCGCTTCGCCTGCCGCGATGGCCGCGTCCAGATAATGCTGACTCATGACCACGGGCACCAGCGTATCCGCATTGCCATGCACGAGCCGCTGACGCACGCCAATGGGCAAAAGAGAACGGGGCGATGCTTCGGCATAATGCGCCGGTACTGCCATAGGACTGCCACCCATCAGCTTCGTCGCTATGCCATTACAAACGCCTAGTTTCAACGATTCCGCCAAATCCAAAATGCCTGCCAACGACACAGCTCCTCGCACCGGCAATGGGTTCGTCCCGTGCAACGGGTTTTGCACGTCCAGTTTCTGGCGTGCCGCAACCCAAACGCCAAGATGCCCACCCGCAGAATGACCCACCGTCGTCACCTTCGACAAATCCAGCGAATGCTCTGCTGCGAGATTACGCAAATGGTCCACAGCAAGACCCACATCGAGCAACGTAGTGGGATAATCGCTACCGACGTCACCAATGCGACGATATTCGACATTCCACGTCGCAAACCCTTCTGCGGTTAACGTTTCGGACATATCCTGCATCAAATCTAGGCCATATGCATTGACCCAACAGCCGCCATGCACGACAACGACGATAGGGTGCGGTCCAGCGCCTTTCGGCAGGCGCAAATCGCCCAATTGCAACGGATCAGATCCGTAAGCAATTCGTAGTGGTGATTTCGGCGTGGACTCGGCTCCCGAAGTCGACTCGGTCGGCCTGTTGCTCTCGGGGC
>JANORL010000540.1:0-4911 GCA_031415295.1 Polyangiaceae bacterium
GAATGCATGCGTCCGTCATGTCGTATTTAGTGCCGTACATGTCACCTGCGGAGGCATTCTCGTTGATGTCGGGCGTCATCCAGAGCAAGCTGCCGGATTGCAGATCTTCGTCGGAGTATTCGATGTAATCGAATTCCTTCACCTCAACACCGTACTGGTTCAGGAGTTCACGCAACTTCGCAATACGCTCATCGCCATCGTCCAGCTTCACCTTGACGTAGATGTCTTTGAATATGTCACTATCCGGCACTTCCAGCACCAACGCAACATCTGGACCGCAGTCCGCCGCGTCGAGAATCGTGGCCGCGCCACCTGGCACTGTGCGTGCGTCAAACGTAATGTTCCACTTTGTCTTCATGTTATCACCGGTTCCTATGCGAGCTCAGTCGAAATAGGATTTGATGGCTCGCAGCCATTCTGGGTTTTCCTTGTATGCGACTTGGTAAATCTCCCACAATCCCTCCTTGTCGAGACCCAGTTTTTTGCCTGGTTTCCAATTCTTCGCTTGCTCCCTCAGCCAGTCGTCTCTCACCTCATTAAGGGTCTTTGTAATCTTTTTGTGCTCCCAATCCTTGAGGATGATTGCTGGCACATCCGCTGCGCTCTCCAACCCGACATGTTTGATCATGGCCACTACCAGCCTTTTCTGATGTGAACAACCATTCCAGCGCATCGGAACGCACGTCCGGCGGATGCGTACACACGGGAATGATTTCGGGTCCTTTTCTCGGTACAACTCCCTGCGCGGCCGCGACGAAACGAAGATTGAGTGGACTCACGTCTTCAATGCTCGTTTTCCACGTATTCCATTGGGCATTTCGTAATGGATTCTCGTTCGCGTGGGGCAACCGAGGACCATTGACGACCGCGCGTGGAATCAGTGCATTCGGATCGTCACACGACAACAAATTGTACGGAATGGGGAAAACATGCACGCTTTCGGCCCGAGCCGTCGATTCGTAAATGAATACGATATCGGCATATGGCAATACGTCGTCAAACTCTTCGGGGTTTGTATCGTCGACAATCGTCCCCGAGGCATGATGAATCGCCCAATACCGCGCGTGCGGATTTACTTGTGGCATACGTGTACATACCCATGCGCGATGGACATGGGACGGCAAATCGCTCCACGTGCGCGTGGCGCAACCCGTGATTGTTGGTCCCAATATCGTAAAAATAAATAACGTGGCAATGACGGGCCGCAAGCAACGCAGGAGGGAACGCCAAACGCCGCGTATTCGAGAATAAGCGTGCAGCTCGAATTGCGATAGGCGCCAGGCAATCGACGCCGGAGACCGGTACCACGCGCGCATCGTCGACAACACCGTGATAACGCGGATCAATGCCCAGGACTTCATAAGTGTCAAGGTCATCATACGTCGCTCGTACTGGCCAAGTTTGTTGCCATGTACGTCACCGCTCGCGAAAATTGACCCACCTGCCGCACGAGCCCGTTGTGCGAACGCAACATGAACCACTTTGCGTGACAGTTGGTGGATGGGTGTTTGGCCCGGCGTTTCAATTCCTCCGGCCCACGAATGAGCGGGAGGTCATCAGATCACGATTGCTGATGCGTCCAATGACGTTTCAATTCGCTCCGGCCCACGAATGAGCCGGAGATGGTACAGGTAGCAGAAACGCCACGTGCCCGCCGCGTACGCGTGCGGCAATCATTCTTTCATCGATTTTTCGGGCAGTGGTTGGCAACAGAATAGACGCGGATCGGTTGGCTTGATTTCGCCAACGGGCTCGCCGCCTATCGGTTCGCATTTGCCAGGTTCGTTCACGGCCATTTTCGCCGAAATGGCCCCTAAGGAAAATGGCATCGCTGGCACACAAACGCCACCGATAGCATTCTCGAAAAATGGAAGCGGGTTCATTCCGCATAACGGATCCTGATATACGGAAAACGTCGCTATGCATTGTGAGCCCACGGGTTCGCCGCACGTGCATTCACTGCATTCACGTTTGCCCTCCATCCCTTTGTAGAATAGATGGCGCTCGGGAAATGCTGCCGGGCATTGCGGCAATTTTGCTTCGTTAACAGGCAAAGTGTATTTGACGCAGTATTGAAAATCCGGTGGCCGTGGTTCGGCATTTGGTACGCAACTATCACTAGAGTCACATTCGCCCTTGGCAGTTCCATTGCACACTTTCGCGGCTTGTTTCCATCCTACCCCGCCAAAAATGACGTTTGACCGCGGGGCCATTGCCCCCGGCGCTTTTATGGGCGGACTAGCAGACGGCGTGCAACCTGTCACCGTTGCGGATGGCAGGGCAAACGATGCAAAGCTACCCGCAGGTAATTTTGCCGGAGAAAAACAGGTTCCACCCCAATCGTTTGGCGCGGCATAATTGTCTGAAACGCCGCTCGCGCACCCGAGTTGAGGATCAACGCCAATGGCATGCGGAAGAACGCACGTGGGCGCACTACACGTGCACTCGTCGCATTTCACGTCAACGACGAGATCCGCGTAATACATATCATCATCCGGCGTCGGGGCGCGATCAGGGCATTTCGGGGCATCAAGGTCTTCCTCGCCAATCCATAACAGAACGGCATCTTTTTCAAAATCACCATTACCTATCGCAACGCATGCACCGCCATTGTCCTCGCATTTTAGAGATTGCGGCGCGATGCTAGTCCCGGCATCTTCCGCACATGATGGGAAATTCTCGTTATCCGCTCCGTCGGGGTCGCAATAAACCCTCATTGGACCAAATTCAAGGCCACAACCACCAATCAGAATGGCCGAACTAGAAATTGCCAAGCTACCGAGACATGCGGCAACGAGCACCCCTTTTTCGCTTTTGAACATTACCGATCGCGTCCTTTCAGCATGCGCACTCATCGCGCGAATTCTACGCCTAATGACATTGTTATTAAAAATTGATCACCCTGCCAGACTGACGATACGCCATTTGATTTGGGAAACAAAAGCTCAACGTCGCGCGAAAGTATTGTCGCGTCACCATTAAGATAAACGCCAAAATTATTCGACACAGAATACCGTCCACCAACGCCGATCCCAAGTCCAGGCGTCACTTGTGGGGTCGTTGCAAACTTATCGGAGACACGGACGGTTGGAATTGGTTTCAAAACATTCATACTTGCATATCCGCATGCGCTGAACCATTTTTCGCGAAAGCATGGTCCTGCGAGCGCAGTAAATGCGAATACGTCCAGGGGGTTTTTTTTAATCGGTCCAAATGCATAAGCGCCACGAGCGCCCAGCATCGCCGACCAATTGCCAAATTTGTATGCGCCCGAAATCGACAGCCCGTATGCGGGCGATGGCGCAACGCCAAATACTACGTGGGAACCAAACAATATGCTAATACGATTTCTATGTGATAAAGGATCGGCAATGGGATTCTCTACCGGATTTGGGACGCGGATAATTTTGACAGTTTCCTTGCCCTTTTCGATTACCGTAATTGTTTTTGCTGGAGTAGTCGCAGCGGGCGGAAAATCGAATTTTAGTTCAATATCGTGGTCACCTGTGCAATCCCACGTCTTGCGAATATCTTCACGACCTTCGAGTTGTGCGATGCCCTCGCCCATGCCTTTTTTTACAAAAACAAAAAAAGATGAATGCCGATGCTCTGACCCGTCTCCAAGATCAATTTTTGCATTCGCATCATTCGTGTCAATCTCTAACTTGCATACTTGTTTTCGCACACGCTTGTATGCGGCGAAAAAAGCGTCTTTCTCTTTTGAGGACACCCCGGCGGCGTCACTTACCGCTTCGTAAAGCAAACTTGCCGCTTCGACGACCGCGCGAGGATCGTTGAAGAATGAAATCACGAGCCCCATACGCCCAGCAGTCAACGGATCCCTGCGAATTTTCCGCGCCGCGTCGTACGCCTTGATCGCGTCGTTCAGCCGTCGTTCGGCTGCTGCACGGTCCCCTTCCGCTTTGAACCTACGGAAGCGTGCATCGTCCGTTTCGCCGTTCGAACCCGTGGACGTGGACGTGGACGGCGCTGGTTCGTCAGCATGCGCGATGCACACGGGCGCAAGTATCGCGGAAATCGTTGCAAAAGCCGACAAAACCGCACGTGCGTGGACAAACGAAGGCATCGCGATCGCGCCGTACCATGGAGGAAAAACCGTCACAAGGGAAAAACCGGACCGAACGAAAGATCGTACTATTTGGCCGAACTTGCGGTATCGATCGACATGCGTCACGTGCGCGCTACGTCAACGCGTGTGACGTGGCCAAACTCGGCACTACAATCAACGCGCGGAACGCCGCGAAACAAGGGCGATCGTGCATCGTCGCGCATCCTCGACACGTTGGCGCGTGGCATCGCGGCGCGCGCGTGCGCTACTACGAGCGAGGCACGATACGCCGCGAACCAAGGTCGATCCTGCTTCATCGTGTATGCTTGACAGGTGCACGCGTGGCATCATGGCGAGCATGTTTGGAGCTACGAGTGACGGCATTGGCGTGCTCGCCCAACGCGCGTTCGTGGACGTGCGTCGGTGCATCGCATGGTGAGTTCGTGTGACCAAACGTTCGATGAGGCGACCCGCGTCTTCCGACTTGGTTTCAATTCGCTCCGCCCCACGAATGAGCCGGAGATACGAGCCGCCGAACTGGATGGGGTGGTGATGCGTTTCAATTCGCTCCGGCCCACGAATGAGCCGGAGATGCTCTTGTACGCCGCGAGCTTGAACGACCGCTGTTTCAATTCGCTCCGGCCCACGAATGAGCCGGAGATAGCGCGCCAGATGAAAGCGAGGCCCTTCGCTCCGAGGTTTCAATTCGCTCCGGCCCACGAATGAGCCGGAGATCCTTGACCATCCGGCTCGACTTTGCGTCTACCAGGTTTCAATTCGCTCCGGCCCACGAATGAGCCGGAGATCGACGGATCCGCCTTGCGAAGCGTGGCCATAAGTTT
>JANORL010000541.1:0-2747 GCA_031415295.1 Polyangiaceae bacterium
CGGACGCGACGACTGGGCCGTCGGTGAAAATGACCTCACCAACATCTTGCGGTGCAAGGACCACACAAAAGTCACGTAGCGTCATGGGGAGGGTGCGCGACGGCGGAAAAGCGACTGCCGTCGCGACAACCGGATATTCCGCCATCCACTTCCCAATGAGTTCAATGAGTTCTTCGGGCGTGGTATGAAATTCGGTTCCGAATGATGTCATGTGATTCACCTGTCGTAAGGGACGAATTCGGTAGGTACCTTGCTATGTTTGGAGTGAAGCGGGTGTTGCACTGGATGCGGTTACTCAATAGTGAGCATGATTTTTCCCGAATGCGTGCGGTCCACGAAGTAATTATGGTTCTCGTTTTCGATTGCATCAATGGCGGCCGCAAGATCACCAGCCCCCGGTCCGCCCGCTAAGGTTTCGAGTGCGGCACGCAATTGGGGTAGCACATCCATTCGCAGAGAATAGGCCAACAGCATCGCCCCGCGGTATCTTACGCCTTTGGCTTTGTCGACAATCGCTGCACATGCCAGCGACACGGCGTCCTCACTTTCTTTCGCGTATCTCATTGCATGGTATACGCAAGAGCTTCTTACCTTCCACGAGCGGGATGAGTGAAACTTCTGTTGAAGCAATCGCGGAAAATCCCTGCCCAATACGCGCAGTTCTTTAGCGGCAGTCCATTCACTATCCGACCCACTACCGTCGAGACGGGCCATGAGGTTTTCGACGCGCTTCATATCCATGGTTTGCGGCTCCAAGATCTATGGTGTTTGCAAGTGCACGTTCGTCGCTGGGTCATTTTGCTGGATGACCGCGTTATGTCGTGATCCATTGCTAGGGTTGGTGTCGAACTCGACACAATGATGATTTCCATTTTTGTCATATTGGATATCTGGGCGATTCGTACCAACTTTATTCCCATTGGCGTCTACTTGTTGCTGGTTCTTGCGAATGTTCGAGACCGCCGGATCCTGACGCAGTCGGGCCATTTCCCTATCAATAGCAGCGTCGTGTACCTTTCCGCCATGAGGTTTTGCAGCTCCGCCATTTGGTGCCGGTCCCGCTGCTTTCCCACTACCTGACGGTTTCACCCGCGGTGTCGTCGTTGTTGTCGTTTCCCCTCTCTTCGTGACCGTTTTTCCCGTCGATTTGAACCGCGTCGTCGTTGTCGTCTCCAGCGGAACCGTGGGCTTCGCAGGTGCCGGCGTTTGTCCGGTCGATGGCGTCGACGTTGTTTGTTGTGCTGCGGGTCGTGCTCCTTTTGCAGCGGATGAAGGCCCAGCTACCGACGTCGCCTGTGCGGCTGCTGGTGCGGGCCCTGCCGATTGCGGCGACAAGCTCGTCGATGCCAAGGCTGGCGTATCGGCAGCCTTGGGCAATTCGTTCCAATGGCAAACGGCAACAATCACCGTCTTGGCCCCATTTAAAAACGTAATCGCTCCGTTGGTCGCCAATGCGACCCCCGCAACGCATACGGGAACGCCAACAATCGCCCCTCCACCCGTTGCTGTCGCCCCAGCCCCTCCAATGGCAGTGCTACCCCCGACAAACACTTGAACAAGACCACCCACGATTTCGACGCCGCCCTTGCCGACCATAAATTCGCGCGTCGGTTGAGGCATAATGCCCGATGCGATGATTGCGTCCGTGATGAGGGCCCCTCCAGGTACCACGACGCCGGGAACACCAGACAACGCTCCTCCAATGACTTGACCGGTCTTCGTATCAATGATGCTGATTTGTTCGCCCGTCGGACCATGCACGTTTTGGCGTGGAATTGTGGGCAAAGCTTGGCGAATCGAGTCGCGCAACATTTGACTAACTTCGTCAAGCTGTTCTTTGGCGCGCATCGGCGGAAGCGTCATGAGGCTCGGCCCGGCTTGGGCCAGAAACCGCTTCTCCACAGGCTGCTTCGTCAATTCACTCAACAACGATGGCGACTCGTCGGGATCACGCGCCGTCAACGTCGCGACCAAGGCTTCCCGCATGGCCTGCGATATCGGAATTTCGACCATGCCTTTCGGCAGCGGTGGCGTTTTCGGTGACGAAAGGGTATCGCACGTCATGTGCTCATAAGGCCACGGCAATCGTTGCGGCGTTTGCCGTGGCGCATTGGGATCGTATAAATAAAAAACGTCCGCGGTTTCCGCGAATTGCTCGAACTTGTCGCGGTCCCGATCCGATACGGTTTCCCCCGTGCTTCTCTTAAACGCGGCAACGCTGGTCCCGGATTCGACCGTCGGAATACGAACGCACGTATCGATGATCTCGGCGGCGGGGTTCAAGTCATGCAATGCCTGGACGGTGTATTGCGACACGCACGCAGGAAGTGAGCATACGGCCATCAAACAAATCAACAACCGAGAGCACAAGACGAGGAAACGCTTGGTCATGTCGCGACGACATCACAACCGTACACAGATGTCAAAAAAAGTGCGCGTTGGCAACGCGTCGAAATTGCGCTTGCGATGTTGACGAACCGGGATCGAATGAAGCGCGCGAAAGGTTTTTGGAAACGAACAAGGCGTTAGCGGCGACGATTGTGGCGGCGGAAGAAAAGCGGCGGGCGCGCAAAAAAGAAAAGGCGGACGAACCGGGGGAGGATATGCCGCTGTATGAAGGGGTCGAGGGCGAGGATGAGTGAGGTTGTACTTCGGACGCACGTGTGATACGCGGCGTGCACGATGTCGATGACCATTACGCTCGACCTGCCGGATACGTGGTATACGTGGTTTGTGGGCGAATGCCA
>JANORL010000542.1:0-1949 GCA_031415295.1 Polyangiaceae bacterium
TAGCGACGTTGTGCATTTGTCGGGGTCTCGCGCGCAAGTTGGTTCGTCCGAGGCTACTCCGCAAGCAGCCAACCCAACCACGCAATCGAGGGCGACGACGCCCAAAGCGCCGGAAACATCGTTGACGGTGCGCGAGGCGCCAGCGCCCGTCACGAAGACGACGACGACGAAGCGGGTCAATGTAAAACCGTCTGACGGTGGCACGCCAGCGGGACCTGTGGCAAAAGGGGCGAAACGCGGGCCGAAGACGGATCCGGATGCGGCTCATAATGCCAGAGTCCGGGCGGAGGCGGACAAGCTGGAAGCAGCAGGAAACAAAATTCTCAACGGCGGAGGCCGCGGTAAAGAGGAGGTTGTAGAGATCAAGGGAGGCCTCAAGACACTACGTCGACCCGACATAACCTATCAGACGCCGACCGGCGAAATCCGGGGGCGCAATGTTGGGCGAACCAACGCCGATGGTACCCCCGTAAAACGGGAGGTCGAAGCGTTAAAGGACCTCAATGACCATAGCGAACGTCCCACGGATTTCGTCCCGTACGACAGGTGAACAATGGCTGGTT
The DNA here is from genome assembly GCA_031415295.1 of Polyangiaceae bacterium. GTDB lineage: Bacteria > Myxococcota_A > Polyangia > Polyangiales > Polyangiaceae > Polyangium. The sequence goes on from JANORL010000542.1 coordinate 564, forward strand.
TCAATACGCAATTTCACGCCACGCGTGACGAACTCATCGAACTCATCGAGTCTTGGATGGACCAACATCCGATCGTCGTGAGTGCCTTCGCATTTCCGCCCGCTTCTAGGGTCCCGATTTCACGCGAAACCGTGCGGGCGGTATTATCAACTCGCCCTGAAGTCGACAGTATCGCGTTCACCATGGTTCCGGTTGACCCCGCTATCAATTCTTCCTACGGCGTGGCGCGCGTTGGGTTGGGATCGATGCAGCTCAACATCGGACCGTTGAAGCCCACTGGGCTCGAACAGTCGTCTTTGAGCACGATTGATCCCAACCCGCTCTGGAAAAAACTCAACAACCAGTTCAAGCGAAAAACAACGGCGGGTGCCAATTATGTCGAGGAGACGGACGGCAGCTCGATGTATGTTCGCAGCGCTCGGTTTACAGCAGGGGCGAAGCAATTGTTCTTATCAGGTACTCCGCTTCGTCCGTTGGGAGGAACCCGCTATTCTTTCCACCCCAAATAAGGACACCCCCACGGATTTCGTCCCTTACGACAAGTCAACCTCATCGCTTCGTTTGTCGCCAGCCCCCAACGTACCCGCCACCTTTTTCGAACCAGCACACGCGCACGTCAACCTCGCGGCGCATGCGCGACGCGCGGATCGGCCGGTGGTGGATCGAGACGCGTCAAATACGTTTGTCCGGTGCGCATCGCTTCGCCCAACGAATCGTACACCTCGAGGATCACGCGTTTGGTGCGGTATTCGCCGAGAGCCTTTTCGTCGTTTTTGCGGACAATCGGAAACGTACCCAGGATGTAATCGGTATCGTCGCGGGATATCCCATAGAGGTGGAAAAAGGCCGCATCGAGTTCCGCGCGTAGCAAAAATCGCCGCGCGGGATCCCATTGGAACGGCGGTCCGTCGTAGCCGACGTCCTTGCCAAACGCTTCGAGGTTCCAGGCGGTGTAGGTCAATTCGAGCACGCGGGGGCGGATCCAATCGCGCAGGAGTCAATATGGACGCAAAACGATTTGTACAACGATGCCAGGGTCGTCGGTCATTCGTAGCAGAAAATTTGACGCCTTACGCCGCTGGTGTTTCCATCGAATATATGAAACATCGCATTCCGTTGTTCCTGCGGTTCTTACGCAGCGTGCTGTTCGTCGTGTTGTCTTGGCAGTCGTTGTGCGTCGTGCCGCTCGCGGTGTTTTCCGTCGGTTGTGCGGCGCCGATAACGCTTTAATCGTTGCACACGCCAGACGCATTCCAATGTGCGAGGTCGGTCGAATCCCGGTTTTCGCGCACGCGCGGGACCCTGAACTCGCCCGCCAAAGCGCGGGCTCAAACAGCAGGGTCCCCCCGCGCACGCGCGAAAATTCGGGCTTCGACCTCAGATTCA
>JANORL010000543.1:0-6979 GCA_031415295.1 Polyangiaceae bacterium
TGGGCTTGTAGACGTGGCCTCATCGTCCCTCTTTACACGCGACCGTATTTCATCTAGAACAACCTCACGATGTCCGCTTCCGAGGTTACCGCAGTCGGAATCCTTGCGGCTATCGCGGCTTTCGTGCTTGTTCGCGCGGGACGCGGTGCTCCACGTTTGCACAGGATTGCTCTGGGCGTCGTTGTTCTCGCGTCGCTCGTATGTGCAGGTTGGCTCGTTCCAACGGACCCCGCATTGCCTGCGCCAAACCAGCCGAAACTCACCACACGCGGCGAATATCTTTCGTCAGATGCTTGCCGGAGTTGCCATCCTTCGGAGCATGCGAGTTGGCAGCGTAGTTATCACCGCACAATGACGCAGGACGCGATTGCGTCGAATGTACGCGCTCCTTTGGATGGCCGCGCGCTCGATTTGGATGGTCGCACGTTTCGGCTTTTGAAACGTGGAAGCGAAGTGTGGGTTATGCTTCCGGACCCGGATATCATTGCCGAAGCTGCTCTCGAAGGACGTTTGGCCGAGAATGCCGCCGATGTCGAGCGCCGTGTCGTATTGCTCACGGGTTCACATCATGAGCAAACGTATTGGGTCACGGGCCGTAGAGCCGGCGAATTGCGATTGTTTCCTTTCGTGTGGATGATCGCGGAAGAACGCTTTGTCCCTCGTCGCGACGCATTTTTGCAACCACCGGATACCATCACGGGGCCATTGCGCTGGAATTCCAACTGCATTGGTTGTCATGCCGTCGGTGGGCGCCCGGGACACGATCTGGAAAGCGATGTTTTTGCGACCAAAGTCGTGGAATTTGGCATTGCGTGTGAAGCGTGTCATGGCCCTGGCGGCGCGCATGTGCAACGTTATCGAGATCCTGTCACACGTTATACGCAAACAAGCAAGCCTGGCCACGACCCAACCATCAAGAATCCCGCCTATATGGATCCGGAAGCATCGGCTGCCGTGTGTGGTCAATGTCATTCGTATGCGTTTCCGCAGGACGAAGACGAATGGTGGACGCAAGGATATACGCTCAGTTATAGACCTGGACAAACGCTCGATCGTTCACGCACGTTGTTTTCCTTGGCAACCTCGGATGATCCTTCCGCTCCGCGCATCGAAGCTGCCGACGAAAGCCTTTTTTGGGGGGACGGAGCCATTCGAGTGGGCGGGCGCGAATACAATGCGTTGGTCGAGTCGCCGTGTTATCAACGAGGCCAAGGGGACCGCCGCATGACGTGTTTGTCTTGTCATTCCATGCACCAAGGCGATCCCGATGATCAGCTTTCACCAAAACGAAGTGTCGATGAATCGTGTGCCGCTTGTCATCAAGGTCAAACCGGGAGCGCTCATTCACACCACGCGGAAGGATCCAGCGGAAGCTCGTGTGTCAATTGCCATATGCCACCTACGACGTATGCGCTTTTCAAAGCCATTCGTTCGCATCGTATCGATAGTCCGAGCGTTCAGATTTCCCAATCCGCTGGTCGTCCCAATGCGTGTAACCTTTGCCATCTTCAGCGCAGCCTGGGCTGGACGCAAGACTACTTGCAATCGTGGTATGGCGCGCCAAACGTCGCGCTTGATCCTGACGTGTTGCGTATTGCGGCATCGGCCAACGATGCATTACGTGGCGATGCGGCCGTGCGCGTGATTTCTGCGGCTGCGCTGGGCTGGAAACCGGCGCTCGACGCGTCTCCCTCGGCGTATCCCGTGCAACTTTTGGCCGAACTTTTGGTGGACCCTTATTCCGCGGTGCGATTTGTCGCGGGTCGAAGTTTACGCGCGCAGCCGGGATATGCCGACATTGACTATGATTTTCTTGCGTCACCTGAAAAACGCGAGCACATTCGACAAACCGTCAATATACGCTTCCGATCAGCCGAACGATTGCCGGACGGCGTTCTTGATGAAACCACGTTACGCGCCCTGCTCGCCGCTCGCGACAACCGCGCCATTACGATTGCTGAATGAAGATGGACGACCAGGACAACCGCATTGTATCTCGACATTTACGCGCCGGTTATGCCGGGCTCGCCGTTTATTTGTTGCTCGGCATTTTTCTAGAAGCCCTGCACGCATTCAAGGCGGGGTTTTACTTGGACGTGGGCAATGAAACGCGCCGCTTGCTTTTTCGTCTTGCCCATACCCATGGAACGTTGCTCGCGATCATCAACATTGTTTATGGGCTCACGGTACGTGCGGCTGCGAAAGCCGAAAGTGTTCTCGCATCGAGCTGTTTGCTCGTTGCACTTTTGCTTCTTCCTGGAGGCTTTTTCCTGGGCGGCATGTGGATTCACGGAGGAGACCCGGGACTTGGGGTGATGCTGGTTCCGCCAGGCGCGCTGGCTCTGTTGATTGGTATCGTGATTGTGGCGCGGCGATTGTGATGGCTGGCCGAAAAAATACACGATATTCCTTGCCACGAAGCGCCAAAACGAGCTATCATTGGCGTCAATGAAGCTATCTTTATTCGTTTTCGTCATTGTTTTTGCCCTCAGCTGCAAGTCAAGCGACAAAAATGAATCGGGTTCGGGCATCGGGGGTACAGCGGCCTCGGCAACGCCGATAGGGGCGACAGGCGCAGGTGACAAAAGCGGCACATCCATAACGAACGCGATGCTCATTGAACCAGGCAAAGTCGCGACAGGCATGTTCCCGTGCGCAGGATCGCTTGTTGTTGGACCGTTTGTTTTCACGCAGGATCCGTCGAAAATACAGATAAATGTAACGGCAACGAATACGAGCACCGAGCAAGCATGTCTTGGAGGTAGCTGGGTCGATGCGAAAGGCAAATTCGCGGGTGCTACGAGTATTGGGTGCCTCAATCCGGGTACGTCGCGCAAAGCGATCGTTGAAATCGAGTATTCTCCGAGCAGCGGGATCATCAACGCAAATCCGATGTACCTCGATTTCCGTTATGGACAAACGATACCCCCCAAATGCAAACCCGTGCCATTAGAAATGCAATTGTTATGATTTCGTAACGCTATCGAACAAGCCGTAACTGCATCAATCGCGGGACTCTTGCCGATCAGGAACCGCTCCTTCAATCGCCTTTTCGAGGCGTTTCCATAACGACGGCAATCCTAGACCTTCCAATGCATGGCGGAACGCTGGCCATTCTTTACGGTACATAGCTAGTTTGTCGGGTACATTGGCCGAAGCTTCCACATTGGCAATCCGGTCGGCAAGTTTTAATGTTGCAGCGTCTGGACAAACGCGGATCTTTGCATAAGCGTTTTCGTTGCGTTCTTTTCGATTTGCCCCCACACCCGTCACGGCCCATACGAGCGACGCAACGTCGTCCCCGAATTGAGCCGCCACCTCTTCCCGTGTCGCATTCGTATCCTCGACCGCATCGTGTAACCACGCGGCAATGGCGAGGGGTTGGCCATCTTCGACACCGGCCCAACGCAACACTTCGCGTACCGCTTCAAGATGCACGGTATAGGGCGCTTCGCCATACAATTGACCTTCGTGTTGTCGCATGGCGTATTCGCGGGCAACGCGATCTGGATCGAGAGGAGTATTCATCATTCACCTTTCGCGACGTTATACACGAACACGCATCGTGCACAAACGTTGCGTACACGTCAAGACACTTGCCAACCGATGACACCGCCATTTCCACCACCGCCACCACTCCCCATGCTCTCTGGCTGCCAGAACTAAAGCACAACAAAAACCCTCCGTGATGCCATGAGGTTACATGAACACGGAAAGAGATGTCAAGTACCGTTCAAGCTTGTTGCATCCATCGCGCACATGAGGCACCATGCACGATGATGCGCACATTCAATCGCTTTGTTATGTCCTCGTGTCTCATTGGTCTTGCTTCAACACTCCCCGCTTGCTCAAATGATGATTCCGCAACGCCCTACATCATTACGATGGAGCCCGCAATGCAAATCAGCGCGGCCCTCGCCCATACGTGCGCAACCCTGCGGAACGGCAATGCAGGTTGTTGGGGTAAAGCGGATCGAGGCGAACTCGGCAAAACCCTCGCCGATGCAAAAACATCAACGTCGGCACCGCAATCATTGCCCCTTCTCGAAAAAGTCGTTTCAATCGGCGCAGGAAGCGATGGCTCCTGCGTGGTGGTCGAAGACAAAACCGTACGTTGTTGGGGCGACGGACGCAATGGTCAACTTGGAATCGATTTGCCTTGCGAAGCCGGATATTCGAGTTGTTTTTTCGCGCCGACCCCCGTGCCTGGTTTGAGCGACATCGTCGCAGTTGTTTCAAAAAAGGGACCTCTTTTGCAGCCATTGTTCGACTCACCGCAAAAACATGTCACGTGCGCGCTAGACGCCGCAGGACTCGTGCGTTGCTGGGGAGCGCCAAATGCCGAAGAACTCGGACGGGGAACCAGCACCATCGTCGCCACGACGCCAGATATCGTCGTAGATCTTCAAGGTTTTACCTTGCGTGATATCGTGCAAATCTCGGCAGGAGGTCAACGTATCTGCGCCCTCGATATCGCCGGATCCGTATGGTGCTGGGGTGCAACCGACGCGTATGGACAACCAGGCAGCAACGGCGCACAACGTGTCGATCTTCCCCTTGCTGCAAGGTTCATTTCAGCGGGCGTTAGTCATGCTTGCGCGGTGCTCGCTGACGGTCGCGTCGGGTGCTGGGGGCGAAACGTGAATGGTGAATGCGGCGTTTCTTCCACTAGCAATGAAACATGTTGCAGTACATCCGACGATGGATGTATCGCAGATTGTCTCCTCAAACCAGTTTTCGTCCGAAATGTCGCCAATGCAGTTGGCGTAGCAGCGGGCGGTTATCATACCTGCGCTTGGTTGACAAATGCCACGGGCGCTTGTTGGGGAAGCAATCAAGCCTTGCAACTCGGCAATGCGACACGCACGCTCGAATCTGCACCCATTGCACTGAAATCGGTATCCGGCAAGATTGTGCAAATGACCGCTGGTCGCGAACATACGTGTGCACTTACGGACGATGGAGTCGTTCAGTGCTGGGGTGGCAACAATTATGGACAGGCCGGTCAATGAAACCCTATTTGGCATGCTACGGAGCGCTCGGAATCGTCTTGAACATTTCAACAGCACAAGCCGAACCGAAAATTGGTTTTCGATATTGGCATGGTGATTTTGCCCTGGGACTCCGAGCAGGAGGCGGCGCAGGCGTCGTCGACGGGCAGGTCTACGGCGGCGCATTCTTCGCGAAAAAGATTGTCGTCCCCGGTTGGTCGCCATTCGTCGGCGCAGGTCTGCACCTGAGCGCCGGTGAAGTCACCGTCGACGATCCACGCGGCATCGACGGTGAAGTCGACGTGAATCGTTTTGCCATTGGACCCGAAGTACGCTTGGGTTTGGCTCGCGGCGTAAAGCTCGACTCGTACGACCGAGCATGGCCACACGTGCAATTCTATTTGAGTTCGGCACTCACCTCCGTACATGCGGGTACGCTGAGCACGCAATTGCCCGAAGCAAACCACAACTGGGCTTTCAAGTTTGGCGCAGGAGTGTCATTGCCCCTTTTTTGGTCGCTCATCGCCTCCGAAAAACCCGAAAGCGTGCTTGTGCTCCTTCTGCCGAATACCTACGCATTCGACATGGAAGTTCCGTCGAGCGAACCGACGCGTGTTCGGGCTGGGATTCGATTGGGTTACGGTTTTTGATGCGGAGTTGACAAGACAATCGATACGCCTCATGCGGCGTATCGATTTCGTTGGGTCGTGCAAAATCAATACACAAGCCCCGCTCGGTGCGTCCGACGATAACGTTCAAAGCCGACCCGACAAACCCAAGAACGGATTCAAGTCATCTGCGGCTGCCGTCATGCCAACATTGACTCCCGCATCAAGCTGCCAGTTTGGCGTAACCGCATACGTGAGTCCGCAATCGAACGTCGCCACGAATGACGATGTTGGCCTCAGGGACGTTTGGCCAAACAATTCGACGTACCCCGCAAGATCTCCGACAATATCGTGACCAAGTGAGACGGAACCCACGAAATCCCAGTCATCACCACGAACAACTTGCACCATACCACCAAGACCAAAGTCCTTCGGCAAGGCAATGGCCACCATAAAGGCAGCGCCCCCCTCCGTCGATGCTCCCGGCGATGTCACCCCCGTCGGAAGCGTCACGAACGGCATGGCACCCAATGCAACTGTACCCGCGTCGTTGCCCATGATGTTGTATTTTAGTCGAATCGTCAGGTCACCAAACCCGCGCATGTTTTCGCGCATTCCGCCGCGAGGCGTAAACGACGTCGCCTGGAAACTTTGGATCAAGATTTGCAAATCGAGGTCCGTGGCCAAACCAGCTTTGAGATTGATAAAATCAAAAACCGTCGATTCAGTGAGATTTCCCGCAATATCTTTATCGTGTACATACGTGAAGACATCCGTTTCGAATTGAACATGGCCAGCATCGACGGTATATGCGCTTTCCGTCTTGTCGGGCCGATCCGTGACAAATTCGCGCATTTGACTGACAGGCGTCGGGTTGAATAGGTGATACCCACGCTTGTTCGGCACCAACGGCTCCGCGAACGCGGGCGTGATCGGTCCGATAAACATCAGAACCGCCACCAAAACAGGCCAAACGTTGGCAATCGTTCGTGTCGTCGATGGGCTCATGAAATGGAAACTCCGTCTCCGATCAACGTTGCGCCGTAGGTCAATTGAACAAGGGTCCCGCCCTAATACTACTGCGGGACTTCGTCATGACTCGCACGCACTCGGCGCCTCACCCCGGCCCCTCTCCCCGACGCTTTGCGTCGCGGAGAGGGGAGTATTCACGATGAACGAGGTTCTTTTCCCCCTCTCCGCCGCGTTTTACGCGGGGGAGAGGGGGCCAGGGGGCATAGGCGTTAAGATAGAATGAGCGCGGTGTCTCAGCTCTGTGCCCTCACGCACCTCACCCCCCCCGGCCCCCCTCTCCAACTTCGCGCCTACGGCGCTACGTGGAGAGGGGGGAGCCGGAAGAAACGAGGCTCTTTTCCCCCTCTC
>JANORL010000544.1:0-7777 GCA_031415295.1 Polyangiaceae bacterium
TTGGTTTGTCGGAAAACTCGGAAGAGCTTTTGCGCGGTGGTTCCATCGAGGTTCCGATTGATTCGAATATCGTGTTGCGGGACATCGAGAAAAGTCCGGATGCGTTTTGGAATTTTTTATTGTTCTCGGGGTATTTGAAAATGGTCGAGGTGAAGCTGGAAGTGGGTCGATACTCTGCCAAGCTGGCGATTCCGAACCTCGAAGTAAAAATCGTATACGAGGACATGTTCAGGAATTGGCTTTACCACGCCGATCCCAGCTCGGACTATACGAAGGGATTGGTGAAAGCGCTGCTTGGTGGCGATGTTCCCACGGTGCAAAAGACGCTTCAGCGTATTTTGACGACAGCGATGTCGTATTACGATTCAGCGGGAAAGCAGCCGGAAAAGTTGTACCACGGGTTTATTCTGGGAATGCTCGTGCACCTGGAAAAACAATACGATGTGCGTTCGAATCGAGAATCGGGGTTTGGCCGCGCTGATATGCTGATGCGTCCGAAAACGCCCGGACGTCCAGGTGTGGTGATCGAGTTCAAAGTGCTGGACGAAGACGAAACGGTTGCCGAAGTGCTGAAAGATGCGGCGAAACAAGTGCGCGATCGCCAATACGCGACAGAACTGCACGCGGCGGGCGCGACGCCGGTGCACGAATACGTGATTGTTTTCGACGGCAAAAAGACGTGGGTGAAGTCCGTGGATGATGCGCTGGCGACGGTGACGAAATCATCGTGACGTCGTTAGCATTTTACGCGGCGCGCCTAGCATACCCCTCGAAGAGCAAACCGATGACCCACTACCTTACGCTGTTTTCTCCGGAGACCTACCGCCGTTTCACCGAATCGAAGCGGGACATGAGCGCCGTGCGCGTCCGGTAGCAGAAGGCGGCAGAGCGGGTACAAGCAGGCGATTTTTTGATTGCTTACATGACCGGACTGTCCCGGTGGGTGGGAATCTTTGAAGCTACAGGCCAAGCCTACATGGATTCCACGCCCCTGTTCGCGGACAAAGACGACCCATTCGTCGTGCGATTGCCTATCAAGACGCACGTTTGGCTTCCCGTGCACCATTGCATCCCGATTCACGATCGCTCGGCATGGACCAAGCTTTCTTTCACCAAAAATCACGAACCAAAATCATCGCTCTGGACTGGATCAGTCCGAACGAGTCTTGCACCGTTCGAAACTGCAGATGGCAACTTGCTCGATGCCCTGGTCCGAGGTCAGGCAAAAAAGCTCATCACTTACCCGCTTGATGCAAAAGAGCAACGATTGATCGAGGAACACCGTATTCGGCGAGAAGTATGTTGTGATGCAGTGTTTTGAAAGGGTTGCGCTCTCGCCAGCGGTCAACGGGCGTCCGAGACGTCGCTCGAACAACTCCGAGGTTGTATCGACGTAACCGCAGAAGTAGCCACAATCTTCAGCACTTCTGAGATCTGCATCCATTGCCGATTCAGTACGCGATTGCTCCACGGCGGTCTCCTTGCGCATCGTTCACCGCGCTTTGGGATTGGCGAGCCACGCGACAAGCGCGTCGGGGTTGGAATTCCAAACCATCTCGTTGATCCTGTTTACACCGAGCGTCTCGATGCGTTGTAACAGCGTTGCCTTCTCGCGCTCAGTCAACGCCCGTTCGAGGCGTTGTGCGAACTGCTGCGCGTAGATGTCCCTGCGCGCTCGATGTTCGCCATATTTGACGAGATCCTCGATGATCACCGGCTCCAAGTTGGCTTGTTCCATCGCTGTCAACATCATCTCGTACCTATACTCCGATCGCGTCAACGCTGCAACGGTCGCCATGTGCCGTTCAGCCCAGCTCGCTTTACGTTCCGCAAGCGCCGTCACGACACGCCGACAGAGTTCGTCCTCGGACCATGGCCCGGCGTTTGCCCCCGCAGCAAAACACGCCGTGCTCGGGTCGACAAGCAGGCGAACCGCCAGTACGTCCGGAAGAACGATTGTCTTGACACGGACGCTGATGTCTGAAACCGCCACGAGATTCCGCGGTTGGCCCGCTGGTAACGGCTTGAGCCACAACGCAACCGTACGAACGCGACGTTTGCCTCGGTTTCGCAAGGCAAACCCGAGGTGATACCACAACACACGCTCGGAAAAACTCGCATCGTTGTACCCTTGGCATTCGAGGTGCACAAAGTCATCCTCAGCCACGCGCACCGCCCAATCTGCATCGAGCTCCGGCGGCAGACCGTCAAGGTGCGTCGGGGCAACATCGTCCGGGACGAGCTGGACGTTTGGAGGCATGAGGCGCGGCGTCAACACACGTAACATCGACGCAATGACGTCGGGTTGCGCTCGCGAAAGAGCCCGGAAAGCTCGATCCGATTTCGGCATACGCGCACTGTGTCACACAAGGTTTGTCGGCGCTAGAAAAAATACGCCACGACAAACAAAACCGCTCATGCCAGGTCAAACCGCAAAAGAACGCCCAGGCAACGCCATTCTGTAACACGTGAGCTTTCTTCGAAAGTCTTGACGCTCCGCCGAACCTGTGATGTGTAGTCGTTTGCTGCCATGCCAATACATCCCATTGCCGTCGTCGATCGCGTTATCGAAGAATATCGCGATTATTTGCTCACCGAGTTTCGCGCAAAAGACGAAGGGCTGCGGAACGAACTGAAACGAGCGCTCCAAGAACAAGGGTTTCTCGCACAAGAACCGTTTTTCCAAGCGTATCGTCCGTTCAAAGAGGGCAAACCTTGGCGTGACTTGGGCCTCGACGAACGCTTGGCCAAGGTGCTCGAACAACGATCTGGATCGAAAACGGCATTTTTGCACCAAAGCGAAGCGATTACGCATTTGCTCGGGGAACACGCTTCGCCGCTCGCCGTGACGACAGGTACCTGCCGGCGGGGCGCGGTTCCGGAGATGTCCTATGAAAGTTCATCGTAATGGTTCTCCAAGGAATTCCGTGAGTATTTGAGCCAGATTGTCGACCTGCGGCGGCTGCAGGATGTCGCCATGCGTGGCGTGTGGCATCGGTTTTACCTCCACTCCGCTGCGCGTACGTGCGCGCCGGTCCGACAGACCAGCGTGGAGGGGAATTTCGGCGAGAAGGGACGTATTAAACATAGATTTAACGGTGCTTTCGGTACTTTCAATGTTTTGGAATTAACGCGGTATCTTGCTGGGGATGCGGGGAAGCCTCGAAATTCGGCGACTGCGCCCATACTTCCTCCCTTTTTCATGGAAAGCAACGCAGCGTCTATCAAAGAGAGACGCGGAAGGTCGATGTTGGTCAGCGCATCCGCCGGGATGGCGATCAGAGCCCGTCGTCACGTTTGCGCTTGGGCGGCTTGAGCGAACCGACGAGCAACGGTTTGTATCTTTATGGCGTGGAACTGAAGAGCCAATACTTCGGGCAGCGTTTCGTGCGCTTCAATCGGCATTTGAATTGCGTCGTCGGGCACAAGGAATGCGGAAAATAGGCGTTTTGTGGGCTTCTGCGCATAGCGGCGCATAGCGGAACCGAAGTTCAAGGTGAAGCGAGATTGCTCGTGGATTTTCGTGACGAAACGAAATCGCAATTGTATTGCTTCGAATCCAATGAGGCCGGCAACGTCGGTTTGTATCGACTCAATCGTACGGGTGCGGACTTGATGCTCGAACGAATTGAAAATGGCGCTCCGGAATGGGACATGTTGCGTCCCAAGTTTTTCGCCGCCGATGAGTCGCGGATGTGGAGCGTGTGCGACGGCCAATTCAAGGGGCAACTTGGGGCCGATCATTGCTGCATTGATCGCTGGCGCGACCGCGTTCGGACGACCGATGCAACGGCGAATGACGCGGTAAATGGCACACCTGACCCCTTGTGCCCGGCGCCAAAGTCTGCCAAGGTTGCCCACGTGATGGACGAGATTCACAATGTCGCTGCATGCAACGACAGTCTTGACACACGGAGACGTCGCGGCAATGGTCGTTGTGTCACCGCCTGCACGGAGCAATCCCGATGACTGATACAGCCACAGGACAGACAAACGCAATAACACAGTTGCCCGACGATCCGCGGATTGGATCGACGCTCGCCATTCGCTACCGGATCATAGCGCCGCTCGGTGAAGGCGGAATGGGCACGGTGTATCGCGCCGTACACGAGGCACTGCGCAGACCCGTGGCGATCAAGTTCTTGCAGCAAAAGATTCACGGCAATCGGGAGATGGTTGCGCGGTTCGAGCGCGAAGCCGTGACCGCAGCAAATTTGCGGCATCCCAATATCGCCGACGCGATCGATTACGGGACCTTGCCAGATGGAACGCTGTACCTGGTCATGGAGCTCGTCGATGGCGTGCCGCTGCGGAAACTCATTCCATCAGGCCAGGGCTTGCCCGTAGAGCGCGTGCTGCGCATTCTGGAACAACTGGCCTCGGCACTCGAATTGGCGCATTCGATGGGCATCGTGCACCGCGATCTCAAACCCGAAAACATAATGGTCTTCGATCGAGGCACCGCATGCGACGTCGTCAAAATCATCGATTTCGGAATTGCACGCATCAACAGCGAAATATTCAAAGCGGGCCCCACGGCACTGACCGCTGCCGGCGCGGTTTTCGGAACGCCGCAATACATGGCCCCCGAGCAAGTCATGGGTCAGCCCGCTGATGGGCGTGCCGATCAATATGCAGTCGGCATCATTGCTTTCGAAATGCTCACCGGCGCGCAACCTTTCACGAGCGACAACTATGGCGAGCTCGTGATGAAACACGTCGGCGCGCCTATACCGCGTTCGGTCGAGCGTGCTCCACACGTGCCCGCAGCGCTCGATGCCGCCATTTATCGCATGATGTCCAAGCTTCCAGACGAGCGGTTTGCCACGGTCACGGAGGCGTTCCGAGCCATGACTTCGAGTGCAGAAGTGCCACCGCAATCATTGCCTAAGAATTCAATTCCGATATCGGCGCACACGGTCGTCATGCACGCGACGAATATCCCTTCCACAACGGGAACGAACACGAGTTCGATTGCATTTGCCGCGACGGTAGCGCCTGGTGAACAGCTTCCTCTACCAACCCCTCACGCGCCAGCCCCAGCGGCGATCCGAGCCGACGTGCCGTCTGCAATCATTGTCGATGCGACGACGGCTGCTCCTGCTCCCAACCAAGCGATGCAGGGACAAATGGACGTGTCCTTGCGGGCTCAATCTGCTGCAACCAGTGCACAAACGGGCTCAAAATCGCCATTCTTGATGATTGCAGTGATTGGCTCTCTTGTTGTCGTCGTTTGCCTCGTCATTATCTTCTTCGTTGTTTTCATTGTTCGTTCACCAGACTCCGCCAATGACGATCGTGAAAGCGCGGGCGATGTGACGTCTCGAGAGGCCAAGGCGGCCGGTAGCTCTCGCACAATGGCCACGTCTTCCAAAACCAGCACGCCATCCTCGACCGCTGGGCTCTCATCAACGCGCCTACCCGCCTCGAATGGCAAGTATCGCCTCCTCCTCAAAGACGGCAAATATCCATTTTGCGTCACGTCGAAATTGAAACAGGCCTATCCAGTACGCACGAATGATGAGGGCGTAAAAGTGTGCAGTGGCACCCCCGAAGGGCCTATTTCGATCGAGGGCTTGAAAGCCTACCAGCCCTCCGAGTTTCAATGGGAATAGGCAAGTTTTTGACGGACACCGTGCTCGGTGCAGGTGAAGTAAGTGAAAGTGGACCTTCAGAGTTGGAAAAACTCACGGATCTTGTCGAGTAGCGCTTGCTTTGTCGCTTCGGTCATTGTCTGCGACCGTTTTGCACGCGCAGTGAGGTTCTCCTCGATTGCGAGCTGACGATCGAGGAGTATCCGCGTGATCGGTTCGACAAGCTTCGGATCCGAGGCGATTACCGTTTGGAATGCATCTTTACCCACTTCGACGATCTCGCAGTCGGTAAAAGCCCGCACGGTCGCTGCACGCTTTTCGCCGGTCATGAGCGACATTTCACCGAAAAACTCTCCGGGACCTAGCCGCGCCAATTCTGCAACACTGTGTGTCTCGCTGCGGCCTACGTTTATCGCAACGTGGCCACGCTGCACGATATAGAGTTCGGCCCCCGGATCACCTTGTCGAATGATCGCCTCGCCGGGCATAAAGGGAAGCGTCCGTGACAAACCCGCGAGCCGATCGAGCGATTCCTCGGGCAGTAAGCGGAGAAAATCGACGCGTAAGAGCAACGCTTTCCGGCGCGCATTCTCGAGCTTCGTCGCCTCGGTATGCGCTTCTGGTGTTACGGTTTGTACCTGCACGGTACGGATGGGGAACGGTACTGAGATGCCAGCTCGCTGGAACGCGTACCAGATCCGTTGTCGGATTTCCGAGTCGATACGATCGCCTTCCAAAAAATCGTCAACGAAATACGTGAGTCGGTAGTCGATGCCGCTGTCGGCGAAGTTTCTCGTTTGCGCGGTCGGTGGCGGCAATGAAAGAACTCCGTCGACATCCGCTACTGTAGAAAGTAATGCCTCCTCCACGCGCGATGGCGCGATTTCGTACGGCGCCTGGACAAACACCTCCCGCCGCGAAGCCGCCGTCGGCTTTGTGTAATTACGGATAGTCGACTTGGCGAGCACTCCGTTTGGGATGGTGAGTTCGACCTGTGCCGCTGTGAACACCGTCGTCGCGCGCCAGTTGATTTCGATCACGCGGCCCGCGAGTTTCGGATCGGATTCGATGTTGATCCAATCACCCACTTCGAAAGGCTGTTGTGCTTGGATTGCCAGCCCAGCGAAGAGGTTGCCTAACGTCTCTTGAAGTGACAAACCGATGATGGCAGTCAGGAGGGCCGACGTCGTGAGCAATGAGCCTGCATCGACGCCAAATTCGCGCAGAATGACGATTGCCATGCCGATGTAGACGAGCCCCTGCGTGATGTCGCGGAGAATGCGGGGCATGGGCTTCGCAATTCGCACGGCAAGGATCCCATCGACTACCAGAACGAATGCCGCTCGCCCCAGTGCGAACAGGAGCAACGCAAAGCCGAGCAGCTCGAGGGTACGAGCCATGCCCGAACCCTGCGTAAGCGGCAAGCGCGCGATCATGCAGACCAAGTGGAGCGTGAAGAGCGCGAGGGGCATGCGCAAAAGGGCCATGCGCTCACCTCGCCGTAGCGCAAGCGCCGACAGCGAAATCAACACGATTCCCACGCCAATGCCAATCGCGACAGATCGGAGATGCTGAAGAGCAAAAGGGAGGAGGGAGTCAGGATTCATGAGTATGGTTTATGTGGCTGGTTATTGTGGAGCGAAAGCTGCGCTGTTTGGCACTATCGCCATCGCTGTGCCGTTTGTAGCGTTTGCGTGTTTGGAAATCGAATCTTTTGGAGGTCGCATCAATTTTTGGCCACGACATATCGAAAGACTTCATCGGCCGGCATCTCGCCGGCGGTCGACACTGATGCGAGGCGGGGTTTGCCTTCGGTGAGTGTGCCCGTCTTGTCGAAAACGAGCGTATCTACCTTTTCCAATATCCCTAGCGCTTCGGCATTTTTGATTAAAATGCCGGCAGTGGCGCCTCTCCCGGTGTGCCTGCGAAAAATAGCCTGGCAATTTCGCCATTGACGCGTCTACCTCGCCACGCGTCATTGACCACAACTCGTATCGGCACGCACAGCGCTTAGGAAAATCAAACCCGGAATTTAGGTTTTGACGCCTTTATGCCGACCGCGTCACAGGATTCGGAGGCAGGTCTTGCTGCACTCGACGAACACTTCCGCCTCAATCCGTCTTTTGGAGATTTTTATTCCGATAGTCGCCGATACGATCGGCGTTATCGAGTTCGAAGAGAAC
>JANORL010000545.1:0-2750 GCA_031415295.1 Polyangiaceae bacterium
CTGCTCGGCAACCCAGACGTCATTTCCTGGGACTTTCAACAAATGCTCGGCGGGGAAGCGTTCGTTGGTCGGATCGCATTCGATGACGAGAATGGGTACGAAGCGTACATCAACAAAATTTTGCGATATGCCGACGTTCGAGAAAACCCAAGGGCAACAGCTCTTTTCCATGTGGTGCAGGATGGCTCGCGGGCCACGCACGAAGGCAATCGTCACCTCATGCTGCCAACGCTCGAAATGGCGCGTACGGCAAAAACAGCAGGCACGTTCGATGCCGAGGAAATCATCGATGTTCCCATGGATTTGACGGGTTCGTCCCTGGATCCATCCGCCGCCGCCGGAGCATTTCTGAAGCAATCCGCACGTGCACGTGCAGCCCTTTTGTTTACGATCAGCCACGGCGCCGGTATTCCCGTCGACGGTTGGACGTCACCCGCAGAGCAGCGTGCTCGCCAAGGCGCCATGGTCCTCGGCCGCAAAGGAGATCTGCTGACCGCCAACGACGTTACGAATACGCCATTTTTACCCGGCGGTGTATGGTTCATGTTTGCCTGTTATGGTGCCGGAACGCCATCAAGGAGCGCGTATTTTCCGTGGCTCGAAAAACTCCGTACACTCGGCATCCTTGGAAAGTCTGCAAGCAATGTGCTCGCCGCATTGCCCCGAAGTGGCGAAACGCCGTTTGTCGCGGCACTGCCACAAGCCGCACTCGCGAATCCCGAGGGACCTCTCGGCGTGGTGGGTCATGTCGATCTGGCGTGGTCATGGAGCTTCCTTGATTACGAAATAGAAAGCACGAGGCTTGTGCCGAAAAGCCGTGCGGAACGATTTCAGGGTATATTGCAAGCATTCGTGAACGGGCATAGGTTTGGCGTGGCACATCATGAACTCGTGCGATTTTTTCGCTCGGTCAATACCGAACTCACTGCATCCTACGAGGCGCGCGCGCAACGAATGATTGTGTCGCCGGTGATTGAGGAGGAACCGATCAGCAAAGTGCATCGGGCCAATCTTTGGATGCAACGACAAGATTTGAGTGCCTACGTTCTTCTTGGCGATCCGGCTGCTCGGCTGCCCATTACCCGATGTCCGCCCGGCATTCATCAGCAAGGTCCAACATCGTTCGCTTCCCTCGATGCCGAGTTTAGCATGCACCGAGAAGAAGCGGTCCTTGCGGTCCTTCGTGGCACGGCATCGCTCACGACCATTGCGGCGCGGCGTGGCGTTTCGCGCGATGAGATCGAACGATGGGTGGGTATTTTCGTGGAAGCAGGCCGCGCAGCACTCGCGAAAAAACCGTAAACGGTCAAGACAAACCGAGTTCCCGTACCCTTCGAGCAAGCGCGCGCTCTGAAACTTCGAGCCGCTCGGCCATTTGTGCAAGATTACCACCGCACGCGTGATGGCATTGACGAATTTCTTCGTCCGTCAGGTCTCCCGCAGTCCGAAACCAAGGAAACCGTTCGTTGAGCAGGTACATCGAAGCGCGTGAAATGCCCAGCCGCTCGGATGCAGCGGCCAGGTCCCAGCGACAAACGCGTAGTGCCTCACGAATCTCACCCTCGGGCACATCAGCTGGTTTTCTTCGCGTCGCGGCGGCCGTCACAGGTGTGGCAACGGTGGGTGGGTTTGGCGGAGCCAGGATTTCCTTGGAATCCATTTCAATGGGTGGCCGATTCGGTTGTACTTTCGCGGCTTGCATCACCAGCAGCCGCTCGACCGCGGGCGTTAGTTCTGCTCGATGTCGACCACGATTGCCAATGACGATCTGCCGGACCACGTTACGAAGCTGCCGGACGTTCCCCGGCCAATCGTAATCGACGAGCCGCGCGACGAGCGCGGCTGGCAGCCATTGCTTCGTTTCGCCGTCTGAAGGCACAAGACGGTGCGCTTCGCCAATGGTTGCGAGTTCTTCGCGCAAAAATCGTGCAAGGAGCCGCCCGATATCATCGCGCCGCTCGCGCAACGGTGGAATCCATATTTCATAAGCCGCAAGTCGATTGAGCAGCGGTGCTCGAAAGGAACCATTGGCGACTTTGTTTTCGAGATCGGCATCCGTTGCGGCGACAATACGGACGTCGATTTTTCGCAGTTGCGACGCACCTACAGCTTGGATTTCCCCGGTCTCGAGGGTCCGTAGTAGCGCGACTTGAAGCTCGACCGGCGCTTCGCCGATTTCATCGAGAAAAAGCGTACCGCCGTGCGCCTGCTCGAAATACCCCACCTGACGCTTGACCGAGCCAGTAAAAGCACCTTTTTCCGCGCCAAACAATTCGGCAACTGCAAGCGAGGGCGTGATGGCACCAAGATTGACAGCCACAAATGGTTTGTCACGCCTTGGGCTCGTGCGATGAATGGCGCGGGCCACGAGTTCTTTGCCACTGCCGGTTTCGCCGCGGAGGAGTACGGCTAAGTCGAGATCGGCAACACTGTGGATTTCCCAAAGCACGCGACGGAGCCCATCGCTGGCGCCCTCGATTTCGCTTTCGGTGTCGGGTTCACCGGTGTCGAGAACCTTGTGGAGTGAATTGGTGCAATGCAAAAGAAGGACGACGCGATGACCAAGCGCGAGCACGACGCCGCGCGCGACATCTTTGGCAGAAACCATTACGTTTCCAGATAAGCGCTGGCCGCCCGTACTCACGGTGGTGCCGCTGTCGCCCATTTCAACGCGCACGCCGCCATCCGGTATAGCGACGAAATGGATAGGTTTTCGGCTGATGTGTTCATCGCCGAGGGGTTCGCCGACC
>JANORL010000546.1:0-3032 GCA_031415295.1 Polyangiaceae bacterium
TGCGCTCCTTCGCGCACGGCACCCGTACGCAGCATACGCGCCCAACCGAGAATTGCATTGAGTGGCGTGCGCAATTCATGCGAGACAACGCCCAAGAATTCATCTTTGACGCGATTGGCTTCCTGCGCCTCGTGGTACAGCCGAGCATTGTGAAGAGTGATGGCCGCTCGATGCGTAAGTTCTTCGGCAAAGACGACGTCCGATTCATGGAAGTGAGTCTTGCCGCGGCCAAACGTGATTGACCCAAGGCTTTCTCCACGCGCGATGAGAGGCACGATGATGACCGATTCTATGCCGATCACTTGTGCAATGTCGCCATAGATGTGTTGTTCATTGGCAGCGATGCCGGTGAACAACGATTCTTTGATATTTTCGACGAACATCGTTTTGCCGCCCCGAACCTTTTCGATGACGGGGTGGTCGAGCCAAGACGGACGCGCTTCGATCAATTGCCGCAGGAGCGTTTCTTTTTCAGGATCTTCGTGGACGATGTGTTCGAGGTGCTCCGTCGTGTCGCTGTCATGCCGGTAAACTACGCAGAAATTGGCGAAATTCGGCACGATGACGTGGGCAAGTGCATCCGTGATCGCGGAACCATCGAGGGACGCATTTAATACGGCACTCGCCTCCGCCAGCAATCGCAGCCGGCGCCGTTCCGTATCAATGGCTGCCGTGGCAAGACGTTCGCCTTCATGTAAACGTGCTCGCTCGAGGCATTGCGTGCACGTACGCACAACGTGGAGAATGAAATCGTAATCCTCGATTTTGCTGTAGGGCGGATGGGAAAATCGGATCGACAAACCTCCAAGGATGCGACCATCGACGACGAAAGGCATTGCAAAGACCGATTGAACCTCTTGGCTTCCCGGTGGTGCCAAAGCCGGGTATCGGCGCTGCAATTCCGCAGCATTTTCGAGAATGATCGGCGCTTTTGTACGTATGGCGTCCGTGAGCGGTGACGAGAACGATAGCGGCTTTCTGTCATATCTATCGAGCGTTTCTCGAGAATGGCCCATGCCCCGAACGCAATCGACATACTCGCCATCCGTCGACGACGTAGCGATCATTGCTTTGCAGTTCGGGAGCATAGTGCCGAGGTAATCGGCGATGATCTCCGCGACGGTGACGCGACTTGTCGCGTCCGCGAGAGCCGCGGTCATGTTCTGTAGAGCAAGTAGACGCGTCGCCGTTTTCTCGGCCGCCGCTTTGGCTTGCTCCAACCGCTCGATGATACGTGCGGCAGAATAATGCTCGTCGTTGGACTCGGAAACTGGCACGTCGTTCCGAGCGGATTGCTCGTGGCTCGTCATATGTGCTGCGTCGATGCGCAGGTACCCCCCGCAAGAGTCAGTGCAGCGCGACATGGTAGCTTCGCTTGATTGCTTGGTCGGCCACAAAATCGTCATCTTTGGCGAACATAGCGTTGATTTAATCCCGATTTACGTCCTCGACATGGAAGCTTTTGCCGCAAGTCCCATTGGCGGACTAGATTCGCCGCATGAATCCCCACAACAGCCTGCGTAAAGTTTTCGTCATCGATGCCGTTCGTACCCCCATCGCCCGTTATGCTGGTGGTCTCGCAACGGTTCGTCCCGACGATTTGGCGGCGCACGTCATTTCGAGCCTCGTTGCTCGCAATCAAAATTGCGCGTCGTTCATCGATCAAGTGGTGTTTGGAGCGACGAACCAAGCTGGTGAAGACAACCGAAACGTCGCGCGTATGGCGTTGCTCTTGGCTGGACTTCCCTACGACGTACCCGCGGTTACCGTCAATCGTCTCTGTGGCTCGGGCCTCGAAGCCGTCGCCGATGCAGCTCGGTTGATTGTTATGGGCGAAGCGGAATGCGTCGTTGCTGGCGGCGTCGAGAGCATGACGCGTGCGCCGTTTTCGATGCCGAAACAAGCGTCCGCGTTCGATCGCACCCCACCGCCCGTGTACGACACGACGCTTGGTTGGCGCTACGCGAACCCGCGTATGGAGGCTCGTTTTCCGCTGATTTCCATGGGCGATACCGCGGAGAACGTGGCGCAAAAGTATGGAATTTCGCGCGAAGATCAGGATCGTTTTGCGCTCGAATCACAACGCAAAGCTGCTCGCGCTTGGCAAGAAAATGCTTTCGCGAACGAAGTCGTGCCGGTCCCCGTACCGCAGAAAAAAGGCGAACCGGTGATGTTTGCCAAGGACGAGTGTGTTCGGGCGGATGCAACGATCGAAGCTTTGGCCAAGCTCGCTCCGGTGTTTCGCAAAGGCGGAAGTGTTACCGCGGGCAATTCGTCTCCGATCAACGATGGGGCATCGGGGTTGCTCCTGGCGTCCGCGGAGTTGGTCGAACGTTTGGGCATCACGCCGCTGGCGAGAGTCGTTGGTAGTCAAACGGCTGGCGTCGATACCAGCAACATGGGCGAAGGGCCGATTCCCGCCGTGCAGAAGTTGTGTAAACGGCTTGGCGTGAACCTTGGCGACATTGATCTGGTCGAGCTGAACGAAGCGTTTGCGGCCCAGTCGCTCGCTTGCATTCGCACGCTGGGACTCGACCCTGCGCGGGTCAATGTGAACGGTGGAGCCATCGCGCTGGGGCATCCGATCGGTTCATCCGGAGCGCGTATCGCGTGCACGCTTGTGCATGCGCTGCGCGCGCACGACAAGAAGCTCGGATTGGCTTCGCTGTGTATTGGTGTGGGTCAAGGCATCGCGACGCTATTCGAGCGTGCGTGAGAGCGTGTCGAACAGGCTGCTGCGCGTTGCGAATCTTCGGTCGGGCTTGCTCAGCGTACGATGTACGCTTCCGCCGCCCTCCCTAGCTTCGCAACGCTCGCAACGCCTGTTCCACACGCTCCGAGCGCCGCGTTGGTTGTGAGGCGCCAGGAGCGAGTTTGTCAAGGAACGCAGACTTTGCCGCCCACGCCTTCACACTTGTTACTCGCGCACTCCATCGCGTTGTTGCAGGTCTCGCCAATCTTGAGCTTGCACGCGCCCGCGGCGTTGCAGACGTTGGTCCCGTCGCACACGGGATCGTTATCCGTGCCGTTGA
>JANORL010000547.1:0-8180 GCA_031415295.1 Polyangiaceae bacterium
GGCAAGCGCCGCTAAGCGGGTGTTCATCAGGCTGCTCCGCGTTGCGCTGCTTCGGTCGGACTTGCTCAGCGTACGATGTACGCTTCCGTCTTCCCGTCACGCTCCGCCACTCACAAAAACTCTGCCGAAATCTTGCCCGAAATGGCACTCGCCCGAGGCGATGCTTTCATTTCCTCCGAGAAACCACGCTTCCTGCTCCACCTTGCGTCCGCCTTCGAGCAACCCTCGCGCGATGTCCGAATAAGGCGCGTCGGGGTCGGCAAGCCATTCCTTCAGTCCAAGGCGATCGTTGTCCGTCAATGGCGAACCCGGCAAGTGCCGAATGACGTCCGCATGCATGCGATAGGGGTGCGTTGGAACCGCTGAAAACGTGGACACATGACGAAGTATTCTGAGCCCACCGAGGTCCGAATCACCCCAATGATCGATGCACTGAATTCCGCTCGTCACGAGTTTTCCGATCAATTCACGCTCCAACTCGCCAGGAAAACCACCTAGGTACATCGCCAACGTATCGGTGGCAATACCAGCACGCGCCGTGGCTTCGAATGGAACGAGATTTTCAATCGTCAATAAGCGTTTGGCCACGAATTGCAGGTCGCGCATTTCAATGACAGTTTCGGGTGGCAACGCAATGAACGGTACAATCCCGCGCGTATCCATCTGGATATCTCCGAGTCGATAACGCAACGCTCCCGCGACAAGCACCATGCGCCCTGCGGTGCGTACCAGTTTGTCTAGCGGAACTTCAAGCGCCGTCTCGAGTGCATCACGGTGCTCGAAAACGCGCAAACCCTTCGATTTCCCGGTAATCCTAAGCGATAGGTGTCGATCGAGCGGCAAGCGGCCTGCGCGCAATTCGTCTCCGATGGCCATTACAATGCGAGTGAGTATTGGCGGTTGCGGTCCCTTTTTCAACCAGGCTCGAATTGACGCCAAAATCGGGTGCCGTGGATCGTCGGCGCAACCTAAGTACGTTGCAACGTCAATCGTTTCGTCCACAATTGTCGACGTGCAATAGACTTCGCCGGCGGGTGTCAATACATATTGATATGGCTCCCAATCCCCGCGACGATTTCGTCGTTCGCGAACGACGACGAGTCCGGCATCGACGGCAGCCCAAAGCAGATTTTCCGCTTCGACTTGATCCACATTGGGACCTGCGCGGCGCCACATGTCTTTCCAATAGCATTTGCGACCTTCCGAAGCGCGCAAAAGCAACGGTCGCACAGCGTCGCGTAATTCTCCGCCAAACCCGCGTACCTCGCGGTGCTTCGAGTCGATGAGCGCATGAGAACGATTAGACATCTTGGGCTGCTGGGGCAAATCCATACTTTACCGGCAAGGCCAGTACGGGTTTGCCTCGGGCGTCGAATCCACCGCGACTTTTCGTCGTCGTCCACATCCCCTTGAGCCATTTCCCGCATTGCGCAATATCAGCCGACGTCGGCATGGACACGAGGTATTGCGCCCCCGTGCGGCCGAGAAACATCCCCAATTCATTGATCTTGTACACATCGGATGCGCTGAAGGGTTCGTCCACGAGGAAGAAGCCAGCGCCGTCGGTTTCGAGGGATACCGCGGTCATGGCCATCAAAATCGATAAAGCTGCTTTTTGGCCGCCGGAAAGTTCCGGCGACGTGTAATGCACCGGCGCCTTGTCGCCAACGCCCGCGCGTATTTCGCACCGGAAGCGACCATTCTCCGTCGGAACGATCTCGCCGATCACTTTGAAGTCCAGCGCCTCGGCATCCTTGGCCAATCGCTTGAAGTAATGCTGAAATACCACGCGTGTTGCGAGTTGATAATCGTGTCGCGCTCTTTCGACCGCTTTCTGCGTGTCTTGCAACGACCCTGCGAGATCCTCGAGTCGCTCCTTTACGGCAGTGACTTCCGTTTGCCGACGTCGATAGTTCATTGGTAACAATGAGTCGCGATCCGTCGCGGAATACTTTGCCAATCCTTCGACCAGGCTTTCTAATCTGGTTTGGAGTGCCTCGGCCGATCGGCCCAATTTTAATTGCTCGTCGACTTCGGCGGTTCGTTCGGGTAAGGGCTGTTCTTCCAATTTTAATAGAAGCGCTATCGCTTCTGCGGAGTCTTTTTCCAAACGATCCCGTTCTTTTGAGCGTCGCTCGATTTCATCACCATTGGATTTGGTTTCTTGATCCGCGGAAGTCTTTTGTTGTAATAGATCCTTCTGCCGACGGTGATTCGTCTGCATGAGCGTGGAGCACGCGTCGAGTGCCTCTTTGCGGGCAACCAATTGTTCTTCGACCACGGCCAATTCACGCGCCACTTCACCAGCCTCGTCGCGCAATCGTTCCCATTCTCTCAAAGCGCGTTGATTTTCAATTTCACCCTCTGTGCTGGCCAATTCAATACGCGCCGCGGATTCGTTCTCCTTGCTCTCAGCCTCTTGCGACTTGAGCAAGACCAGCGCTTCGTCGATTTTCACCTTTTGCAGCCGACGCGCTTCTTGTCCCAAATGCAGGTCACCAGGCGCCACGTGTCGCGCTTCGAGCTTCGACAAGACGAATCCGTCTTTGGCAAGGATCTCGCCTTTCTGAATGGGTTCGAGGGGAATTTGGGGTTCACCATTCATTACCGTTCGCACGATGCGCGCTACCAACGAATGCAAATCGGGATCCCGTACGATGAGCCATCGAAAGATGCTCTCCTCATCCGCTGCCGATTTTCCGCGTACGTCGGGGGCAAGGATGCCGTGGGGATATTGATGCATACGCGCAAGCGCAGCCGCTTGCGACCATGTATTCATGTCCGCAACGACGATTGCGAATCGATACCGCCCCAAGTACCCTTCAATAGCAGCTTGCCATTCGCTGGCCTCTGGCGCAATTTCGACGATATTGGCCAGCAGGTGATGCGCGATCCCCGCTCCATTCAGATGATTCTGGAACGCACGGACATCGTCCGGAATGGGCAAGATACCGCTGTCGAGCTGTTTGCGGGTAGCCAGCAGGTCCTGCCTCTTATCGTTACGTTGCTTGCTCGACAATCGCAATTGGCCGAGGTTCGCCAGGAGGTCTTCACGCCGCTCTGCTAATGGCTGTAGGTCCTTCCAAACGATTCCTTCCGCCTTACGTGCGGCCGCGCCAAGGGTCGTGCCTCGCGCACGCAGCGTCGCTTGTAAATGGACCAGTCCATCACGCTCGGCCTGTCGCGCTTGCTGTTGTTCTACGAGACCGCTTAATTCGTCCTCGAGGCGATGGAGCGCGTTGTGCGCTGTTCGATATCGCAGATCGGCGCTTTTTTGCCTTTCATGCGCACGCTGCAAATCCTCAGTCGTGCGCGTAAGCTGTTCCTGTATACGCGTTTTTCGGTCCTTCACCTCCGCGATCTCTTGATGAGGCAAAGTGGCTTCGAAGATTCTTCGTCGGCGTTCTTCCTCAACGTACGCATGATGTCGGTTGACACGTTCTTCGAGATTCCTTAATGAGATATCCGCGGATTGCCAATCCGCACGCGCCGCCTCGTACTTTTGTTGCAATTCCACCAATTCCTTTCGACGACTTTCCCAGTTGTCGAACGCTTGGCGACCTCCGATGACGTCATAGAGATCGTCGAAAAGGTCCGTCGGACTTCGCTTGCAGAACGATGCAATTTGACCTTGAGGCATTGCCAAAAGACGCAAGTATCGCGCCGTCAATCCCACCTTTTCGAGCCGGGCACGATAATCGGTTGCATTTTGCAGAGGTCGCGGTTCCTTGCGTACATTGTCCAAAGGGGGCACCACATCACCGTCGAGTAAATAATAATATCGCTGATATCGAGTTTCGTCCTCGGCGTGGAAAACCACCGCCAACGTCACCAGATTCGCAGAAAACGAGCCCAATTGATCAAAAGGGCGCCGCCGCGTTTTTGGGTCGAGCTGATTGCCGACGACGATGCGCACCATCGCCGTCTTCCGTGCTTGCTTCAATAAGTACGTTTCGACGTTGCGATCTCCCTCGAGCGCGCGCACACCAAGACAAACCTTGATGGCGTCGAGGATACTCGTTTTACCGGAACCATTTTCACCGGTCAAAAGCGTCACCGTGCGCGCCAATGGAATGACTTGATGCGGCTGCAAGTCCCAATTGAAAAGTTCTACACGGTCGAGACGTATCATTCGTTTTCCTCCGGTACGTTCTTGGGCGCGGCACTCCCAAATACGACTCGCGCTACGGCTTCCCCAGGACTCGTCGAACCCAGCCGCTGCGCCAGATCCATGACAAATTCTTCCATACGATTACGATCGACGAGTACGTAGAGCGAAGCGTCGGGGTAAATCCGGTCGTGCTTTTCGTCGAGCTTGATGAACCGCAGGCGTTTCAGCGTCGAAAACGCTCCTTTGAGGTGAGCTGATGAAATGTTCGAGGAAAAGTCATTCAAAACCGTCCGATGAGAGATGTACAAATCTTCGTCGGGCGAATCGAACATATTTGTTTGGCCGAGTGGATGCAATTGAATGTTTCGGCGTAATTCGATAATTTCACGGTAGACGAGTTGCGTCCACAAATACACGATGAGGCGAATGTGTAGTGCATTTAAACCCATGCGATTGCGCGTGGTAAAGGCCATTTCCGCCTCCTCCGATGGACGTAAACCTACGTGGCCAAGTTCTTCAACCAACGTGTATCCCACCGCAGCCACGCGCCTTCGCACGTCGTCCATCAAAAGCGGCTCTTTACTGAGTTCTTCGTAGAGGATTTGATGCTCCGCATCGTCCCGCCGCAACGAACCTTCACGCAGCAATAGGCTCGCCACGTCCATCGCCCGCTCACTCATCACCGCGCTCCTTGCTCAATGATATTCGTACACGCGGCAGATGCATTCCATCCGCGACGCGTAATGCCTCGTTCTCGACGAACCATGCCAATAGTTTGTCGGCATCGACATCCCTCGGCATTGGGTTTGCGCTCTCCACATTGGCAATACGCCCCTTCTCGAGGTGCAATGTAGTCATACCGGCTTGCAGCCGAGCCAACGTTGCCACGTCGAATGTTGCCATCGCAAACGTTTCAAGGGTGACCCATTGCTCCACTTCCATGGGCGCCTCTCCAGACGTCTGCTCGAGCAGCGCCGACAATCGCGCCCGAAGTGCCTCTGCAGGATCGACATCCGCGGGACTCAAAGGCCCAAAGGAAGAAATGGTCGGCGGAGCGTATGGAACGTCTTCTCGTTGTGTTGCCAACTTGCGGCGTGCCCCGTGCAGGCGCTCCTTTACTTCGCCAAACACCAAATTGGGCGGATATGCGGGCAAGCTCAAAATGTGCTCGCTCACGATGTACTCAAGCGATTCTTCCGCCGCGCCGAGCACGGCCTCGCACAGTTCAGGAATGGAATAACCGGCTTCCACCGTGTGCAAACGTTCGAGATTCCATTCACGCAGGCGCGCAAGAACCCCATTGTGTTGCAATACAATCTCTTGCATCGCGCGATGAAGTCGCACAATTTGTGTAAATGCTCTCGAGCCTGGGTCGACTCGCTCTTGGAGGGTGCGTAAAACACCTTGAATGATTTCCAATTGCCGAGGCTGGTCCCGGCGGCTCCATTCGATCAGGCGTCGTGGCCGGCCCTGTTGCAACACAAGGCGTGCCTCTTCGACCTGATTGTCCAGAAGAACCAGCAATTGATCGAGCAAGTACGCGGACGCATCGGGATCTGCACCGTCGAGCGTCGCACCGAACTGAGCATTCTGCGCCGCCCGTGCAATAGCATTTGACGAATCTAAATTACCCACGTCCGCTGCATGCAGCACGGAAAGCAAATGAATTCCAACGGCAGATACCGCGTACGTGTGGTCTGTTTCGCGCAACTCGAGCCATCCGGCCTCGCGCAAGCTCCGTACGTGGGCTTCCACGCGTTCAGATTCGAAAAATCGGCACAATCCACGAATACGCTCAAGCGTCGAACGCCCCCCAGCGCGGGTCAATTCGTGAAGAACCATGAGCTTCAATGTCGCGTCGAGTTCGCTCACGTAAAACAATGCGTGCAGCAGTCGATAGGCAGGCATGATCCGACTTGCAAATCGAAAACCGTCGATACGTGTTGGATCGGCGTCGCCAACGAGTTGCTCGCCAACGCCTTCGACAAGCCGTTGGGGATCAAAATCTTGTTCTGCGTTCATGCGCACCCCGTGGCGCCAACCCCTATCAGGCACGATACCGTGCGTCAATTCTTCAGCGACGAACCAGAAGAGGGCACGGTTTTTCCGAGGTCCACCTCGAACCGCGCCGACTGTGGCACGGCAACACGAATGTCGCGCGTGAGCCAAGCATTGGCCATGTCGGTCGAACCTACACCAAACGCAAAACATCCCAGCGCGCCCGCCATACACGTGTGCGAGCGAGTGCTGTGTCATGCTCGTGGGACGGGTTTGTCTCTGTTGCCGCACTTCGCTTGTCGGCCGAGTCAAGGAAAAACGTTTGGCTAGGTTGCCGTGCAAAATGATAATGATCATGAGCACTTGGCAGATGGGACATAATGCGTCCTATCATGGGGCACTTTTACTGGACGAACGTTTGCTCGTGAAGAAACGTAGGCCGCGGAGGTTCTCCTCATGGTCGCTCGCTCGACGCTGCGTTTGTTCATCGCTTTGTTGGTACCTCTCGCGTGCGGAACGAGCGAGGGACCGATCTTGCCACCTGCAGGTGGTGGACAAATAGACGACGGCGATTTACCGACGCCGACGCTTGTTTGTCCTGACTATGCAAGCGACGCTTATCCCGAAATGGCGCCACTCGAAATGGCGAAAGCGCAAACCGTGGGCGTTATCGATGGCACGTTTTCGATATCACCAACAGGTTTGTTGCAGTATTCGATGTCGTTGACATTGCCCCCATCACGGCGAACGCCTGGCATTGGAATCGTTTACGATAGCCATGCGGGTAGTGGCGTACTTGGAAAAAGTTTTGCTATTTCCGGGCTGTCGCCCATTCATCGTTGCGGCTCGAACCTTTCGCAGGACAATCAGATCCGCGGCGTCGATCTCACCGCTGGAGACAATTTTTGTATTGATGGCTTCAGGCTCATTCAAGTCGAAACCGGCAAAGACTCCGTTGGCACGTTTGCCGAATATCGCACGATGCCAGATTCATTTACGAAGATTCACGGTTACGGCGCGCCCGGCTCCAACGGATTCGTTCCGACGTACTTTGTCGCGTATTTGGCGAATGGAAACATCGTCCATTACGGCAAGAGTATGAATGCGCGCGTGGTGTGGCGCGGAGCCGTCACTCGTATATGGAACAAGGAACTCGATATCGATCGCCGGGGGAATACGATTCGCTACAAGTATGCCGCGCTGAATGGTGGCGAGAAAAGCACGACGACGCGCGAGCACGTCATTGATACGATTATATATGCCGGATTCATTGATACGAACGGGGTCGAAACATTGGGCAATGCCGTCGTCGATTTTGAATACGATACCGACGATCGCCACGGAAAACTGTTTTACGAAGGCGAAGGGGTGAGTCGTCGCGAGCGGCTCGCGCGAATCGAGATGCGCAAAAGCAGCGCGCTTGTACGGTCGTACAAATTCGAGTACGGCGAAGACTCGGTGACGAATGAAGCGTTGCTCGTGTTGCCGAAAGAGGGTGCTTGGGCATGATGGCAACGGGAAACCACGCAGTGAGAACGAATGACGACAACAAATTTGGCCACGAGGAGCGAACGATGGTGAGATTCACACCCATGAAGTCCTCGGCATTGATCGGTGCAATCACGGTATTGTCGAGGATGCGCGTTTGGTACCGGTCGCCGGTGTCCATCGCCTGGCGCCTGGCGCAATTCGAGCTGCACGCTCGTTCTCGAATACGCGGCGTTTGGCGTTTCCTACTGCGTTGTTTGCGCCCCGTTATTGCGACGTTATTGATTTGCACGATGCTGGGGCCAACGATTACGGGTTGCGCCACGCGTACGTGGAGCGACTTGCCGTCGCACGTGCATCGCGCGTGGGTATGTACGCGGATGCCGCAAGTAAATCCGCACGCGCGGTATTGGGCGATGCATCATGCGTCGGGAACGATTGTCGACGATACAGATCCCGAAGCGTTCGACGAGCTTTTGCCGTACGCGGACATCGTATTCATTTACGACTCGACGGCCCGTTCCGAAAGCGTGCATGTTTTCCCCATTCCGTACAATTTGTTGTCGTGTGACGATCCGAATGC
>JANORL010000548.1:0-1854 GCA_031415295.1 Polyangiaceae bacterium
CGCCCTTTACTACCAGGGCGGGAGGAGTGAGCGGTACCCCTTCCCAGTAAGGGAGAAATGCAAAGGTTCGCGTTCTTCGACGAAATCAAGTGCCTTCATGCGTCGAAGTCGCACCAACACTTCGTCCTCATTCACAGCCCATCGGCTCCGGAACGCCTTCACAACTGCTTGATATGTCCGTGGGTTTGCAACATCGGTCGAACGGACTACCTCCAGGCACGTCGAGGGAACTATCGGAGAGAGCCTCACGATATGGAGATGGACTCGTATCTTTGTACGGCTCCGTTAGGTCGCCGTCGGGAGTTAAGATCCCCGCCCGCACCGCAAGGTTCTGGAGCTCCGTAAGCGACAGCTTCCGCATTTTTGCAAGGCTTCGACGGCGATGTCGCGTATCTTCGTCCAGGCCAGGTGCCTCGGGGTCAAGTTCAGGAGGGTCATGAACCAGCACACGCGTCATGACGCTATCATGGGCCGAAACACCCCCAGGACGCAACCTGGATCTCGTACGGCGATCTGAACGTGGGTTTGCTGGCGAATCATACTGCCTAGGAATGCGAAATCGCCTTCCTCGAAACCTCCGCGAACGGTCTGAAAAGGCTGAGGCCCGTGGTCATCTAAATATTGAAGATAGAGGTTGAGAACGAGACAGTCGAGTTTCCTCAATTTCCTGTCGGGTGTTTTACCGAGGTTTTGCGGTAATGTCATTCCTGCTTCCTTGTAGAATTGATCCGCAAGAGAATAGGCTGTAGGCAGCTCTGCCGTAAAACGTGTGTCCAGCAGGTCAAAGCAATGGCCAAGCTGTATGAGCGCTCCAACGACGACTGGTTGTTTCACTTTTCCCTGGCTTCGTTGAAACTCTGCAAATTGCAAGGCGCGAGCATAACCATACTCCCAGAAATAGATGCCCTTTCCGAGCCAGTCGAAGTCGTTCTCGCTTGGTTTGAAGCACACGCCAGCGAGAAGCTGCTCCGCGACTTCGGCGTCGCAGCCATGGTAGGCGATGACGGTACGGTCGTACTTCATCGACCGCCGTCTAGCATTAACCTAGCACGAATTCAAAATTTGAAGCACGGCGCACCTAAAAACGTCGTCTGTCCTGTTTCGACGATCATTGCGGAAAATGATCCAATCGGCACATAGGCGCCCAAGAGTCGACCATTGCCCGCCACCTCGTCAACGCCGCTTGCTGCTCAGCAGTGCCTCGATATCCGTGTAATCGCTTGGCGGCCGCTTGCGAATCGCAAACACTGCAATCGCATGTTCCTCTTCATCTATAGCGTAGACGATCCGATTTCCTCCCGTGCGGCCGCATGAACCCAGACGGCATAACGACTCACAGCGACGACTCGTCCGTGTCGGCGTCACCCCAGAGCACAAAATCCTTCTTCTTTTTCCACCCTGCAAGCCGCTCGCGAGCCAACTTGACGTCCTCAGAATCCTCCAGAAAGCCGAGTAGCTTCCGCCATGCATCCATGTCGATGATCGCAGCAGTAGGGTTGCCCTCGACATCCACGACGAACCGAACCTGCTTGAGCGCTGTGGCAATACTCGACACGTGTGTACTCCTCCCGATAGATTATTGTGGAAATGTCGAGACATGCCAGCGCGACATCGAGGATCCACGCGAATGGATCGATAACGCCTTGCCCATTTTGCTCAAACTGGACGAGCCGGAAAATGCCGCATGCACGACTTTCGAATGGGCGCGATTCCTGACCCACCATTGCGACTCTTGAACGTATTCGACCCGCTTACCGCTTCCGTTCAATCACCCGCGTATACACGTCACGCTTCTTACGCCCCGACACAAGCGCCACCTCTTCCGCTACATCACGCGGCCGACGACCTCGTCCA
>JANORL010000549.1:0-2727 GCA_031415295.1 Polyangiaceae bacterium
ATGCGACGAATCGCTTCGACGCCGATGACACTCATGTCGACAATGGCTGATCCCAAGATCATCGCCAGACCAATCAAGAAGCCGATCTTGCGAAAGCTGTCGCCTTGTTTGAGCCATCCAATCGACACGAGGTACGGCTGAAGAGCGTACCCGACCAACCCCATGAGCAAACCTGGAACGGCGATCCTTGCGCCAACGATCATGCCCGCACCAATCGTTGACGCCGACAGTTGCGACGCCGAGATGATCGGCAATTTCTCTGCGAGCCACGCAAAACCAAACCCTGCACCTGCGCCGCCTCCAAGCTGTCCGATCGAACGCTTGAGCAGGCGTTTGTCCGTGAGCGCGCGCAAGATGTTCGCCACCGCAAGACCCGAAGGAAAGTCGAGCTTCAAACGATCGACGAGCAGGGGCGTGTACGCCATGCCGAGCCCCACGCCGAACATGCCGGTGCACATGAAAAACAGCATGAGTTGCCAAGCGGGTGGCATGGGCATACCGAGCCACGTCATGGCTTGGATGAGCACTCCCATGCCTGCCATACCCGCCACGCTTGCGGCCATCGTCTGGATGTAGTTCGCGCCGTGTTTGCCCTCGGGCCCGTAGCCGTACGTCACGGCGCTACCGAGAATGCCGGCGAGGACTTGACCGCCCACGAAAAACCCCAAGCTGAAGTTCATGTAGGCCGCGGCGATCGCACCCAACGGACCGAGGATCAGGATCGCTACTGCGGAAAGCAGGAGGTGATAGCGTTTCGACCCAATTTTGGGCAGGAAACGGTACTTCGGGGGAGCGTATTCCGCAGCCGGTGCGTCTTCAGAAGGCTCAGCAGTTTCAACACTCGGGTTCGTCACGGCCTGCCTCCACACTTGTCGAGGTCAGGGTTCGAGCAAGACAAACACTTCGATCGTGAACGGATCATGTCGCAAGAGATGCTAGCGCGATCTTGATCTTGCTGAGCAAGCAAGATTCACCGTCGCGTAGGTTCGGCGCGACGAGCATCCGCACGAACATCAGAACGAGCATCAGAACGAACATCAGGACGAGCATCAGGACGAGCATAAAAGGCAACTCGGAATTGCGTTCAGCTTTGAACTGGTAAAATCATGAATGAAACAGCTCCGGGAGGGCTCGCCGGCTTCGTTTTCGTACCCTATGATAGCGACTGTGATTCCGACACGATTTCAAAATCTCGACCAAGCCCGTCAACGCTTCGGTGATCGCGTAGATCGGCTCGCACCTTTTTTGTTACGCGGTGATCCGCTCGCCGATGCGGTCATCGACGAGATGCGCGATAAACCTTTGGGACGCGGGTTTGCGCTCGTGAATGACGTTCTGGCCCATCCAAACGCTCCGCTCTCAGAACGTCCGCCGGCGTTACGGGCCTTGTTCGAGAGCCTCGATTACGTTCCCGCTTGGGTGGATTGGGAGGCGATGCGGCATGGCAATGAGCTTTTGCTGCGTTCAGGCATTCTCGGCGGGATTGTCCTCGCCGCGGCGTCGCTCGTGCAAGGTTATGCGTCGCCAGGCGGGAACAAGCCGCTCGTATTTTCCGGAAGGCTACAGGAGCGCGCGCAGAGGCGCCTAGCCGAGACGAGTAGGTATGTCCAAGCAGTGGGTCAAGTCGACGGATTTCGGCGAACCGGAGACGCGTTTGCCATTACGGTACGAGTGCGTTTGATGCATGCGCAGGTGCGCCAGATGTTGCGAAAGGCGACGGATTGGCGGACGGATTTGTGGGGTGAACCGATCAATCAACATGACATGGCCGCAACGACATTGCTTTTTTCGCTTGTTTTTATGGACGGAATTCGACGTCTCGGGATTGATACGGATCGGAATGAATCCGAAAGCTTCATGCATTTGTGGCGTTATGCCGGGCATGTGATGGGAGTCGACACGGAAATTCTTCCAACATCGGAGTTCGAAGCTTGGAATCTCGCGGAACTGATTCGCGTGACGCAAGGTCCGCCCGACGAAGATTCGCGTGCGCTCACCGCAGCTTTGTTTGATGCGTCGCTCAAGAATGCGAAAACCGAGCAAGAGCGGCGTCTTGGATTGTTTCGGCGTGAAATGGGACGGGGATTCTGTCGCGGGCTCGTGGGCCATGAAATGGCCAAAGCGCTCGGCATTCCGCGGACGCCCGTCGAAGGCGTGTTTCACGTTTTTCGCACGGTGACCCTCGCACGTGAAGTCGTGCGGAAACGTTCTGCGGACACACACCGTTCGATGGTGGCGTCGGGCGCGAATTATTGGGAGCGTATCGTCAACGAGGGGTTAGGGGCGATCCCGGCGGATTTTGTGCCGCCGGGACATTTGTCACGAGCAATTTGACTGAAGTGCCAACGGGATCAGCGTTTGTCCGAACGGACGGCGCGGCGGCGACGTGAAATCGATACGCCAAACGCGAGACCCATGACGGCGAGCGCCGCCAAGCCATTGGTTTCACCTTGAACCGCGCAGCCAGCCGAAGTTTGCGTGCCATTGTTGGGCTTTCCGTCACCGAAATCGCCCCACCACACGCCACCATTGTTCGAGCCGCCGGGAATGTCGGTGCCTGAGGGCGGACACGGATCGTACTTGGCACACGCCGGCGGTGTACCAATGGCTTTTGTCGCTTGATAAAAGCTCGATATCTCCGATTGCGCCGCGGATGCGCCCATCGTTAGATCCTGTCCCAATGCCTGGCGCGCCAAATCGGCATTCATGCGCGTAAGCCACATGGAA
>JANORL010000550.1:0-20496 GCA_031415295.1 Polyangiaceae bacterium
CTCCCGAGCCCGACCAAAAAAGAATCAACCCCGCTCCATCAGCGACGGTCCCGCCTATTCCGACACCGCCACCGTCGCCAACGTCGACGCCGTCTGCGACGGCGAGCGGCTCCGCGTCCCCCCCACAGACGAATAAGACGAAAAGCACATCAACGACTAAGAAGGACGCACGGTTTTGATGGCCCGTCCATCATGCTCGTGCCATAACTCGTGAATCAAAAGCAAGACACGCATTAACGTCATCCCGCGTCAGGCCGGGATATTCATCAAGCACCTCTTGCACAGTCGCCCCATGCGCGAGCAACCCTAGCAAATAGGGCACGGTCAGGCGTGTCCCTCGCACGACGGGCTTGCCGGCCATGACCTCGGTTTGCGCCGTGATTCTATCGAGAAGTTCCTGATCAGTCATGATGTGCCTCTCCTCCAAGTGTGCGCTCAACGTACCCGAAAATTCAACTCTTCGCTGCAGCCACTATCGCCGCCGCGTGTTCTTTTGGATCCACTTTGAGCCACACTTGCTTGATCTTCCCATCTTTACCAATCAGAAATGATTGCCTTGACGCAAACGTCAATGTCGTTGGAACTCGAAATGCCTTCGCAACCGCGCCTTCCGTATCGACAACGAGCGGAAACGGCAACGTGTATTTGTCGATGAATGCCTTGTGACTCGTGGCGTCTTGCATCGATACGCCATACACTTCGAGGCCCGCGGCTTGAATGTCTGCCCAACCATCACGCAACCCTTGCGCCTCGATCGTACATCCCGGAGTGTCGTCTTTCGGATAGAAATACACGAGGACCTGTTTGCCCTGGAGGCTGGAAAGACGAACCTCTTTGCCATCATGCAACTTGAGGGTAATGTCTGGCGCCGCATCACCCACAGCCAAAGGCTTGGTTTCTGCAGCTACAGCTACAGCCGGAGCGCTCGCTGGCGCACCTGTCGACGCCGGAGCTGTGGTATTGTTGTTGCACCCCGGTAAAACGGCAAAAGCGCATGCAAAAAACGCAACGAAACGTGACGACATGTCCATGGACCGAGGATGGCAAAAATACGCGCTCGAGGCAAGCGTCACGAATCCGAAACTCACCTCTTGACACGCACGCCGTCGTGGTTTCCCCTCGCGGACGCGGAGGAACGATACGGTGAAGATTTCGTGCATCGGCGGCGGGCCCAGCGGTTTGTACTTTGCGATTTTGGCGAAGAAGCGCGATCCGTCGCGCGAGGTGACGGTATTCGAACGTAACCGGCACGATGACACGTTCGGTTTCGGCGTGGTTTTTTCCGACGCAACACTCGACAACTTGGCGGACGTCGATCGCCCCGTTTATGACGCGATACAGTCGAGTTTGGCCCATTGGGACGACATCCATACGTTTTTCAAGGGCAAGCGGCGAGTATCCACGGGGCACGGATTCAGCGGTTTGTCTCGGCAGAAACTTCTCACGATTCTGCAAGCTCGCGCCCAAGAAGTCGGCGTCGTCTTACGCTTCGAAGACGAAGTACGCGATGTCGAAACGTTGCGTCGTTCGTGCGATTTACTCGTTGCGGTCGACGGCGTAAACAGCGGGGTGCGCGATCGCTTCGCCGCACATTTTGCACCGCGAATCGATTGGCGTCCCAATCGGTTTGTTTGGCTAGGTACAACATTCCCATTTGATGCGTTTACGTTCTATTTCGACGAAAACGAACATGGCCTTTTTCGGGTGCACGCATATCGATACCAAGAGGATCGATCTACGTTCATCGTCGAATGCCGTGAAGAAACGTGGCGACGCGCAGGCCTCGACAAAACCACAGAAGATGAAACTGTCGCTTATTGCGAAAAGTTGTTTGCCCAGCGACTTGGTGGACATCGTCTTCTGAAAAATCGTAGTGTTTGGCGCAGTTTCCCGACAATTCGTTGCGACCATTTCTTTTTCGACAACGTCGTTTTAATGGGCGACGCAGTACATACAGCTCATTTTTCCATTGGTTCGGGAACGAAACTCGCGATGGAAGATGCGATTAGTCTTGCCGACGCACTGCAAACACATCCGCGTATTGTGGATGCTTTGATCGCTTATGAATTGGACCGTCGACCGAAGGTAGAAGCGTTCCAACGCGCGGCGCAAGTGAGTCTCGAATGGTTCGAGAATACCGAACGGTACATGAACCTGGAACCGCACCAATTCGAGTTTAGTATGCTCACGCGAAGTTTGCGCGTGACGCACGAAAACATGAAATTGCGCGATCCGGCACTCGTAAACGACCTGAATCAATGGGTCGCGCGTGAAGCGGAAGCTCAAACGGGCGTTGTCGTGGATCCCAATACGCCGCCCATGTTTACCCCCTATCGCCTGGGCAAACTGTTGCTCGACAATCGGATCGTCGTTTCACCCATGAGTCAATACTCGTCGGACGATGGTGCACCGAATGATTGGCACTTGGTCCATTACGGAAGTCGAGCCATCGGCGGCGCGGGGCTCATCATTGCGGAAATGACGAACGTGTCGGCGGACGGACGGATCACGCCTGGATGTGCTGGTCTTTATCGTGAAAGTCACATGGCTGGATGGCGACGCGTGACGGATTTCGTGCATCAATCATCGTCGTCGAAAATCGGCATTCAGCTTGGCCATGCGGGGCGCAAGGGTTCCACGAAAAAACTTTGGGACGGAATGGATCAACCGCTCGAAGAAGGCGGCTGGCCCATCGTGTCAGCTTCGGCGCTTCCGTATTTTGCGCATAGTCCGGTGCCGCGAGAAATGGACCGCAGTGACATGGACCGCGTGAAAGCGGATTACGTGCGCGCGACGAAGATGGCCGATGAAGCAGGTTTCGACATGATCGAGTTACATTGTGCGCATGGGTATTTGCTCGCATCGTTCCTGTCGCCGTTGACGAACCGCCGCAAAGATGAATACGGCGGCACGATTGCCGCTCGAATGCGGTATCCGCTCGAGGTTTTCGATGCCATACGCGCGGCATGGCCCAAAGAAAAACCGATGAGTGTCCGCATTTCCGCTATTGATTGGAATCCAGAGGGAATCACGCTGGACGATGTCATAGCCATGTCGATCACGTTTCGCGAACACGGCGTCGACATGATCGACGTTTCGACGGGCCAAACGGATCCGACGAGCAAACCCGTATATGGACGTCTGTACCAAACGCCATTTAGTGAACTTGTGCGTTTTGAAGCGAAAGTGCCGACGATGACGGTTGGTAACATCCAGAGTTATGGGGACGTGAATAGTATCATTGCAGCGGGTCGAGCTGATTTGTGTGCCCTTGCGCGCACGCATCTGTATGACCCGTATTGGACGCGACACGCCGCTGCGGAGCAAGGATACGTGATGCGTTGGCCGAATCAATACGTGTCGGTCGCGCGATTCGTGCCTCGCATGAAGTAGAGTGGTTTTACTGGGTACGCAGAATGACGTGGAAGCCGAATTCGGTTTCCACAATGTCGCTCATCTGGTTCATGGACAATTCGAATGCAGCATCGGCGAAGGGTTTTGCCAGATCTTTTCGTTCGACGCTACCGATGGAACCATTACGAGAAGCCGCCCCCGGTTCTTCGCTAAATTCCTTGACCATATCATCGAATTCGGCGCCTCCAACAAGTTTGTCCCGGGCCTCGATTGCACGCAAACAGGCTTCTTCACGCGTACGCGTAATGGCGGCATCGGCATTTTTGGCGCCGGAGTACTTGATGAGAATATGTTTGACCGTAACAGCCGGCGGTTCACCACTGAATTTCGCGCGCTTGGTGTTGGCTGTAGCGATACACAGAGCGACCTTTTCGGGATCAGGTCCTTTGGGTTTGGCGTCCACGACAGGAGCGGTCTCGACGACTTTTTCCGGAACCTTGTCGACGGGTTTCACCGGCGCTGGGGCACCTCCGCAACCCACGAACACGGATGCGGCAAAGAAAACGGCGGCAGATGCGAGGATCTTGTTCATGCGCGCATGATACACGGGCGCGCGGACACGTGTCACGCGCAAAAATACGCGTTGTCAGGACCGCAGACTTGACGCGAGTACCCAGACCTGGCCAAGGGGCTGCGCGCCCCTTAACCCGCGCCAGGGCCAGCCCTGGACCTTGCATACATCGCCCGCTATGCGTGCGATGCGCGAGGATCTTTGCTAAAGCAGATGCCGCGCTTTTATTTCGAGATATCGATTGATCAGGGAGGGCGTTAAGTCAGCGGGGGCCACGTCGATGACCAAGACGCCCTGACGTTCCAGGGAGCGCACGAGTTTGTCTCGGAATGAGAGCAGCTCGGCAGCTGCACCCCGCACGTAAGGGCTGGTGCCCGATATCAACGCGGTGTGCGGTGATTTTCCTTGGGCCAGTGCGTCCACGTCGACATCGCGCAGGAGAACGAGCACGGGTAAATGACGCGGAAGCATTGCCCGCATGACGCGTACGAGTTCCGCGGAAGCCACTTCATCGACGACTTGCGTGAATAAAACGACGAGACAACGTTTTTTGACGCGCACCGACAATGCATCGAATGCTGCGGAATAGTTTGTTGGTGAGAATGTCGGTTCGAGATGATATCCCGATTGAACGATTTTTTGCGCCGCCCGCGCCCCACCTGTAAGAGGCGCATACGCCTGCACTTCTTCGGCAAACGCAATCATTCCGACTTTGTCCCCTGCCCGACCAGCAACGTGCGACAACATCAGCGTGGCATTAAGCGCATGATCAAAGAGTGACAAGTTCGCGAATTCGGCCGTCATGAGGCGCCCAGTGTCGAGCAAAAATACGACACTTTGATCACTCTCGAGCTGATATTCGCGAGCAATGAGTTTCTTGCGTCGCGCCGTGGCTTTCCAATCGACACTGCGATATTCGTCTTCGCGACGATATTCCCGAAGCCTTTCGAATTCACTTTCCCCACCGCGCCGGCGCGAGCTGCGAATACCCGCGGGATCCCGATCCTGCCGGGCCAAAAGTTCGTATTCGCGAACGGCCGCAAGATCCGGATAAACCTTGACGTTCGTGGGCACCGAAATACGCAACTGCCGAATCCAAAGCCCGAGTGGCGACGTATAACGCAAGAAACAATCGCCCAGCGTGAACGCACCGCGACGCGAAGGAATCACCCGCGCTTTGCTCGACGTCGATCCTCGAGCAGCAAGGTCCACATCAATCGGCAAATCCTCACTTGTCGCCGTGGCGTACAGATCATCCTGCAAGGTTATGTGCAACTTGCGGCGCGCGTAAGAGCGAAAATCGTACGTCACGATGTTCGTCCGGCCAATCGATAACACCGTAGGAGCTCGACGTTGCAGGGTCACCAAAGGCTTGCGCGCAAGTAACGCGTCAATCAGCGCCAACAGTGCAATCGCCCCGTCCGT
Source organism: Polyangiaceae bacterium (assembly GCA_031415295.1). Lineage (GTDB taxonomy): Bacteria > Myxococcota_A > Polyangia > Polyangiales > Polyangiaceae > Polyangium. The sequence continues at coordinate 5,351 of JANORL010000550.1, forward strand.
GATGAACATCGGTACGAGCAGCGATGGGTCCATGAGCGTCAAGAATGACAAAATGAGTGGACCGACGGAGAGCAGAACGAGCGCGCGTGAAGGGATCATAATGGCAATCAGGCTGCAGTCCGGGGGACTTTGGCTTCGCGCAAAATGTCTTCGACGCAATCATCGGCGCTCGTCCCTTCGATTTCCGCATCGGCATGCAGAATAAGGCGATGACGCAAAATCGCAGAAGCAAACGTCTTGACGTCGTCAGGAATGACGAACGAGCGCCCTTCCGTCGCTGCCCGAGCCCGCGCCACGGCGAGCAAACCAATGGAACCCCGCGGCGAAGCTCCCAGATACACCGCGCGATGCGCACGCGTGCGGCCAACAATTTCGGTAATATAATCGAGGATTCCATCGTCGACGCGCACACTGCTTATGGCCGCTCGCATTTCGAGAATGTCGTCGGCCGACGCGATGCGGGTAATATTCGCCAAATCCAAACGGCCCGCTTGAAAGCCATCGACGTGATTGCGCAATATTTGTTTTTCAACCGCCGGCGCAGGATGACGCACGTGAAGTTTTACCAGAAATCGATCGAGTTGCGCTTCGGGAAGCGGGTACGTACCTTGCGATTCGACAGGGTTTTGCGTGGCAATGACCAAGAACGGTTGCGGCAACGGGCGCGTCGTTCCATCCGTGGTCACTGTGACGTCTTGCATCGCTTCCAAAAGCGCAGATTGGGTTTTTGCCGGCGCACGATTGATTTCGTCGGCCAAAAGTAATTGTGTGAAAATGGGGCCTTCGTGAAACACGAAGCAGTCCTCTTTTTGGTTGAACATATTGCCGCCCGTCACGTCGCTCGGCATGAGGTCCGGCGTGAATTGAATGCGCCGAAAACTCGCGCCAAAAACATGCGCCAATGTTCGCACGAGTAACGTTTTTCCTAGGCCAGGAACGCCTTCGATGAGCACGTGCCCACCGGCGAGAATGGCGATGAGCGTGCCGTCGATGATGTCTTCTTGCCCCAAAAGAATCTTGGAAGCTTCGCGGCGAATTCGTTCGATGGTATCGCGGACTTGTTCGATGTTCATGAGGATCGCTTCGTTTTTTTATCAGAGGAACGGGACGACGAATTGTTTCGCTCGCGAGATGTCAAGGCGAGCCATTGGTCAAGTGCGCGAAACAGCGCAAAATCAGCAGCTACTTGGTTTTTGTCTTTTCGAGGTGCACGGCGCGTCGCGACGACCGAGCCGTGCGATTTCGGAGCCGTCTCTTTTTGCACATCGGTGATGTCGACGAGCACCGTCAACACTTCACCCGTGGATTTGCCCATACGCGTGGCGAGTGCTTCGGCCATTCCCGACAAACCTCGTCGCCCTTCCCGCGGAAGACGTTCTCGAAGACGTTCAATGGCCCAACCCGCGTAAATGCCCAAAACATGGCGCGAAGCGCCAGAACGCGCATATGCAAGCCCAAGCGCTCGAACGTGATCTGCAAAAACGCGCCGACGCTCGACGGTGGGATCGCGCAAAGCTCCGAATGCTCGACCTTTCCACAAAAATGCGAGTCCCAAGAGCAAAAAGAGCTGAAGAAGAATGGGCCACAGATTCGCCCGAACCATCGATTCAATCGGAGTATCCGCACCGAGCGACGTTTGCCCGTCGAGAACGTGGACCTTGTGATGCACGGCGGCGAAGAAAGAAATGAGAAACGCCGCGTTGTCTCCAAATGGAACCGCAATGTTCATAAACCAGCGATCATCGGCAAATACGAACACATAACCATTCTCCACGGACCGTACGCCTGCGTAATGACCCGCCCCGCGCGAAAGAATGGGCTTGGCGTCCGTGAACTTGACCAGCGGTCCCGGAGGCAGCAGCATCGAAATATCACCGAAATCGGAAATGTACCGGCTCACAACATTGATGGTGCCGGTACCGGTGCCGTCCCGAACGACATCCGCCCCGGTCCAAACAGGAAATTCGTGACCCCCAGCAAAAACGAGGTGCCCGCCGCGTTTCACCCAATCGTGTAGCCGCCCTTCGCCAATGTCATTGATATCGAAATCCGGCAACAGCACGAGTGTCGAGATTCCCGGATCGGGAAGTTCATCGAGTTTCCGCTGGTGCTGACGCATATCGATTCCAGTGGGTTCCAGCAAATTCACAATGGCATGAATTCCGGACGGCGAACTATCTCCGCGAAAAACCGTCTTGTCTGGAAGCTCGATTGCGTCGACGTCATCCGCATGCGGGTTTTCGACGGCCATGTGTCCACAAGACGCCATTGCCGACAATGCCACAAAGAAAAAGGCGATTGCGAGTGCTTTGCCTACGAGAGGAACGACACGGTCGTGAATTCGTGAAAACAATTCGGCCGAGGGAGAACGAGCGCCAAAGTGCACGCTTTCGACATCAGTCAAAATGGCCCGAACGTCAGGCGCAATCTCGGAACGTTCACGGCGAACTTCTCGCAGATAATCGCCATTGGTGCGAAATGGTTGAATGTTGATGATTCCATCGCCGTCGAGACGCCGCAAGAGCGCCGCATACAAGTCGTCTATTGCTTGAGCGAACGCTCCGCGTGACGCAGCAGCTCGCGCTCGGGCGAGAAGACGTTCAACATCTGTTTCGATAACACCGCGCACTGCTGCTAATTTATTCATTGGCACCGCGGACGAAGCTTCGTCCGGTACACCTTCTTCCGGCGCCGCGTCGGAATCGGCAAGAATGTTCTTGATGATCATCCGCACGATAAACGCGACAAACCCGGCTAGCAGTACGAAAAACAAGATTCGCGCAAATCCACTTGCGGCGGCAGCAACGGAGGGGTCCGGTTTGGGCGGAGGCGCCGGCGGTGGTGGACTCTCCGAGGCATCAGGCTTCGGTGGTTCGCCGGAAGGCGTCTTTGCGGCATTTTCTCCGGGCTTGTTGGGATCCGCCTCGGCACCCTCAGGTTTGTTGGGGCTTTTGGACTTTCCTTCGCCATTTTTGAATTCGCTATTTCCGCTTTCGCCAGCCCCGCCGGTCCCGTCACTCTTGCTGCGACGAACTCCCAATCGATTATCGCCGCCCGATTGACGACCCGCGGGTGCGCGTGCCCCAGGCTCGAGTTTGGTTTCGATGCGTGAACCACTCGCGTCGTCGACTTCTTTAGGCTCTTGTTTACATGCTTTGGCCAAAGACGGACAAAGGCTGGATTCTTCATTCACGAATGCGCAAAAGTCGCGTTCACTGTCGACGAGCGGATAATTGTCTTCGTGGCAAAATCGATAACGAGTCTCGGCGAGTACATCTTCTTTCGCTTGAACGTCTTCGTCGGATGCCGGTCTTGCGGTAAAGGCCGATAGAAGAAGGAGCACTCGAATCATGCGGCTTTCCTTTCTGCTTCGGCGCGAATGCGAATGCCGTGAAAACGCAATTGAATGTCCCACCCATCGGCACGCGTACGAGCATCGATGTAATACAAGAATCGCACGGTGGCGACAAGGGGTATCGCCAAGAAAAACCCGGCAAGGGATGCAGGTGAACCAAAATCACGAAAGAGCCAGCCCAACGGTCGGCCAAACTGAAAGAGATCGCCAATGACGCCGTCGCACATGAGTTCCGCTAGAATGACGCTGCCCAAACGAATCAGCCCGAGGAGGAGGACCATCAGAAAGCCCGAACCAGCTCCGCGATTTTCGACGAGTCGATAGCTGCGTTCATAAGCGCGATTGCCAGAAAGGCCTTCGAGCAAACATGCTTCATCCAAAAGCAGAAGGCGGATGACGACGAACGGGGACAGGACAAGCAGAGTGACAAGGCTGATGACAGCCCCGACCAAACGAATGACGAGCGACCAAAGCAACGCTCCAAATCGTTTACGCATGAGTGCAAAGACGGGCCTTGGACCGAGCGTCGGCGCAAACATAAGCTGACTGACGGCAATGCTGTAAATTGCTTCGACAAACGGGGCGACGAGAATGGCGACGAGCCAAACCTGGAGCCACGTAAGGTCCGCAAAATAATGCAACGCCAAACAGAGAACAAACGCAGGCAAAAGCGTCATGAAGGCCAAACGAAGATACAAGCGAAATCCCACGGAAAAGCACAAACGAAAGGCCAAGTCCGCGATTTCTGAAATGGTTCGTGGCCGAAGAACGACCGCCGAATTGCCAAGATTCATGCCATTCTCCGCGCCGCGTGACGACCTGCAAACGCGAGATATGCTGTGACAAGCATCGAAAACACAACCGACGCGACCCATTTGACTTGGGCGGGAATGCCCGACGGCGACCAAAAACCTTCGATACCCGCCGCAATGAGGAGCATGACGGCAGCGCCAGCGACAAGACGCACAAGATCGGGCGCTGCTTCGCGTAACGCGCCAACGCGAGTTCGTCCGTGTGTAACGATGAGCGAATGTCCCATGCGTAAACCGGCTTGCCCAGCGATAACGATCGCCGTGAGTTCAAAAGGGCCGTGACCGCACATGAATGTGCCGATGTTGTGACCAAAGCCGGATGCGGTCACCCAACCTGCGACGACTCCAATGTTCAGACCGTTGTAAATCAAAAAGAAAACGCTACCCAAGCCAAACAATATCCCTGTCGAAAAGCAGCGGAATGCAATCCCCACGTTATTGTACACGTAAAACCCCGCCATGGACGCATCGGTGCCTTCACCGCGTCCTGCGTCGAAACCACTCGAATACATTTCGGCCATGTGATCGAGGCTGCTGCGGGGAAGGATTTCGGATGCGGCATGGGGAACGAAAAGAGCGAGAATGACGCCAATGGTGCAGGGAACGAGAAACAACGCAGAGGCTGCTGCAAAAAAGGCAATGTTTCGCCGAAAAGCCACGGGAAAATCACGTGTTAAAAGGGACAACAACGCAGGGACTCGAAATGGTTCCGCTCCGTAAAGCGCGCTGTGCGCACGGCTGGCCAAACTATCCAGGTATGCAACGAGATCGGGCGTCGCGCGCGCACGACAAACAATCAAATCATTCGACAATGATCGATACAGTGTAGCAGCTCGCGAAATAGACGGGCCATCGAGAGTGGCCAAGGATGCGCCGCGAGAAAGAATGCTTTCGAGTTCTCGCCAATCGGCATTTCGAGCAGCTACGATTTCATCTTGGCTTTTCACGAGGGTCTCCGCGCCGCACCACGGGCCCGAACGTACAGGAGCGTGAGAAATCGACTCGCATCATTGACGCGTACACCCAGCCGACGCGCAAACACAGGAGCGACCATGCCGGCAAGTTCGTCTTCGCGCGCTGAGCCAATCTTGTCTTTGCGGCGCAAAAAATGCTCGAGCGCGTCGAGTTCGTCACCGGAAAGAGGCAATCGTTGTGGAAGATTAGCGAGTTCTTTCGCCGACGGCGGTGGTTCAATCCGAATGGTGGACGCAACCGTGCGCCGCTCTTCGACAACGACCATGGTGCCGGCCACGAGATCACCAAGACGACGGAATCGGCTGTCACTCGCCATCGAGATCAAGCCTATCGCATACCCCCACGGAAGAAAATCAGCCGCGCGGAGAAGATTACGCAAGAAACTATCGCCAACGCGCAGAGGATGCCCGTGCACGGAAACGACACGTAAGTCGAGCGCCCGTTTTCCCGGTGTCGTGCCATTCCACGCGACTTCCCAAAACGTATAATAGCCCCATTCGAGCACAAAAAGAACAACGAGAATGAAGCCTGTGGATACTCCGGAAACAGCATCACCAATGGCGAGCCCACCCAAAGACGCCGTCACTGCCAAAATAAAAAGAATGCCCGCTCGGATCAGCGCATCGAGAAGCCACGCCAGGGCTCGTGAAGTCGGCCCCGCGATGGGCACATGGAAACATACGTGCTCGGGCGTTTCGATCTCGGCCGTCGTGTCGATGGGAGCAGAACGATTGGTAGGTTCGATGCGAGACGACAAGCTTGACTCCTGGTGAGGAGCAAACCATACGTCGCGCTACGCGTCAAACCATTTCTTGAGCGCCGGTTGTTTAACCTCGGTACGAGATCACGGTCTTGCGTTCACTGTACTCTTCCATGGCGTAACGAACGCCTTCGCGACCAAGGCCTGAGTCCTTGACGCCACCGTAAGGAATGTGGTCGGCACGATACGTGGGGACTTCGTTGATCAGAATTCCCCCGGCATCCACTTCATCGATGATTTGCCGTGAAATGCGAATGCTATCGGTAAATACGCCGGTTTGTAAGCCATAACGAGAACGGTTGACCCCGGCGATCGCATTGCTCAGTTCTTGGTAACCGAAGAGATTGAGCACGGGGCCAAACACTTCTTCGCGCACGATGTTGAGAGATTCGGACGGTCGACCAAGCACGGTGGGAGCAATGACGTTACCTTCGCGCCGACCGGCAACGATGACTTCCGCTCCTGCTTTTTGCGCCTCGTCAATCCACGATGCGACACGATCTGCCGCACGTCCGTCAATGAGTGGTCCGACGAGAACCGCTTCGTCTCGTGGATCGCCCACACCGATTTTGCCGATTTCCGCAGCAAGTAGGGTGCGAAACTCTTGCTCGACGTTTTCGTCGACCCACACATTTTGTACCGAAATGCAGATTTGCCCAGCATACGCGAAAGCGCCGAATGCAACTCGCGCCGCTGCTCGGGCAAGGTCTGCATCGGAATGCACGATCACCGCGGCATTACCGCCCAATTCGAGAGCCACACGTTTGCCACGGGCTGCCGCTTGGAGAGACCAACCCACCGTGGCACTGCCTGTAAACGTGAGCACCGCTATGCGCGGGTCCTTCACGGACCGCGCCGTGACTTCATTCGGCGCCGTAAGCGTTTGCAGGGCGGCCATCGGAATCGATTCTCGCGAATCTGATACTTCCTTGGCAGCAGATTCGAACACTTCCGCCAACAAACGCGCCGGTCCGGGCGTCTGTGGAGCCGATTTTACAATGATGGGCGCTCCTACAGCCAACGCCGGAACGACTTTGTGCGCCACCAAATTCAGCGGAAAATTGAACGGCGTGATCGCCAAAACGGGTCCGCGAGGAACAAAGAAACTCTGCGCTGGATCGTACGCGCGTCCGGATGCTTCAATATCAACCGGAATCCATTCGCCACCATATCGCTTGGCTTCTTCCGCACCCGTCGTAAACGTATTGATGGCCCGCGTGACCTCGATGTCCGCCAGACGATATGGCTTGCCCGCCTCATCAATGATCGACGCGACAAACGCATTCCGCCGCTCGCCAATTTTTTGCGCCATGACCGCCAAAAGACGGCTCCGCAAATGACGACTCGTCCGACGAAACGTCGCTTGCGCGTTGCGAGCTGCAGCAATCGAACGCTCCATCAAGGCGTCGTCGGCTTCTTCCGCAACAGCAATGATTTTTCCCCCATATGGAGACTTAATGGTATGCGTGCGGGTGCCCTCGAGCCACTCGCCATCAATCCAGAGCATATGCCGCGTCATACGATCCTCCCGATTCTCAATACCAGTGGCCTGTGAGTGCGTCCAGCGCGAAGTTCAACGACAGCCCAAACACCCACGTATGAACGAGCTCCCGCGCGTTTAGCGTTTTCTGCTTTTTTTCTTGGTCTGATTGGAACCTCGCAGCGGCTCTTTCGTATACGCGACGAGCACGGCTTTGCCATCGCGGTATTCCGGGGCAATACGAATAAACCCGTTATTCTTGGCAAAACCTGCAAAATCACCACGATGTTCGCCCATGTAATCACTGAACCGTTTCCACAAATCTCGTGCGGCTTCACTTGACAAGGCCACACCATCCACGAGAGCTGCCAGTGCCGATTCTTCAGTGGTCATTGAATCCCGTATTCCTTGAGACGCCGGTAAAACGTACGTCGCGGTAGACCCACGAGTTTTGCCGCCTTGACTCGATTCCAGCTAGCGGCTTGCAATGCTTCCAATATTCGTTCCCGCTCGTGCGCCCGGTGAGCCTCGAGCGACACAACCTTACGCGAACCATCATTCGTCACCGTAACTTCTGCAACCGGTACTTGCCGTGGCGGCGGTCGAGCATCGGACAACTCGAAATCGTCCGCGTCGAGCTCCGGCCGATCAGACAAAACCCAAGCATTGAGCAGGATATTTTCAAGCTGCCGCACATTCCCAGGATATCCGTAGGCCATCAGTCGCCGCAAAGCCGCTCGCGATACGCTGCGCCGCTCTCGACCATAACGTGCGGCAAAAATTCCCAAAAAATGATCAATGAGCAGCGGAATGTCTTCGATACGTTCACGGAGCGGCGGCACGTGCACGGTGACCACGTCCAGCCGATAAAATAGATCTTCGCGAAATGTCCCGGCCTCGACCATGGCCGCAAGATCGCGATGCGTCGCCGCAATGACCCGCACCGATACCGGTTCTTCCCGCGTACCACCAACGGGACGTACGACTTTTTCCTGCAAAACCCGCAAAAGCCCCGCCTGCATCTTGGCCGGCATTTCGCCAATTTCGTCGAGCAAAATCGTACCGCCCGTCGCTTCGCGAAAGAGCCCTCGACGATCCCGATCCGCTCCGGTAAATGCACCACGAACGTGACCAAATAGTTCGCTCTCCAAAAGATGTTCGGGAATCGCTCCGACATTGATTCCGACAAACGGCTTCTTGGCACGCGAACCGGCATTGTGAATCGCTCGCGCCACCCCTTCTTTGCCCGTCCCGCTCTCGCCCATGACGAGCACGGGAACGTCAGCATCACGAACGCGATCGATGAGCGCATATACGCGTCGCATCACTTCGCTGCGCCCCACAAGCCCTTCGTAACCAAAATGGCCCTTGATCACGGCCCGAACTGACCGCAAATCACGCCGCGTTTCTTCCAGCTGCTCCGTCCGATGTCCAAGACGCTCTTGTAGTTCGGCTTGTGCTTGTTCGAGTTCCCGATTCGCGATTTCGAGTTCCGCGCTCTTTTTCTCGAGTTCACTAGCTCGTCGCGCATTTTCTCCTACGAGCCGAGCTGTTTCGATCGCAATCGCTACTTGATCCGCAAGCGCCCCCAATGTGGGCAATTCTTGCGCAAATCCCGCCACCGCAGTCAGTCGCGTCTCGAGGTACAACGCACCAATGACCGTCCCATTACGCGCACGAATGGGCACGCAAGCAATCGATTGCAACATCAGTTGATGCACGGAAACATAATCGGCCATTCGCGCATCGTCACGGGCACTCACCGTAGCAATGGGTTCGCCCGTTTGCACGACCCGTTCGGCAATGGACTGCGAAAAACGCCCATGCGGATCGTCTCCTTCACGCCCTCGAAATGCATGCACGGAAAAAATCACGGCAGACGAGGTTCCGGGCGCATTCGTCGACGATTCCTGTACCGCATATCCACTTTTCAGTAAGACAAACCCACGTTCGGCACCGAGAAGCGCAATGGCATGTTCGGTCGCCTTGTCGAGCAGCCGAGCCAAGTCGATTTCGCCAGCAATCGCGCGATTGATCTCGAGAATACGCGCCAAACGTTCTTCCGTCGGAACGTGCCGCGGCGCCAAAAACGTCGCCGATCCATGCGCACTCGACGACGAAACACCAAACGCTCCCACCGACAAACACGCACTTCGCAGATTGCGCCGACGAGGTTCGTCCCAAAATACCTCGCGTAAATCCCTTGGAAGTAGCGAAGCAATACCTTCCAGCACCTCCAACGCCGCTTCCCGATCTCGACGGGCCAGCATGGGTTTGCCCCCGTCTTCGTGCAGCATCGCTCGCGCATCGAGCACCCGTACAACAAAATCTCGCTGCCCAGACACTCGGGCAACGTCAAGCGCTTCGTCATAAGCTGCACCTGCTGCACGCTCGTCTCCACGCAAAACAGCCACGCGCGCCCGTGCAAGAAGCAACAGCGGTCGATGCGCTGCGCCTCCTCCCAATGCCCTCGCCGCACGATCGGTCTCCGCATCGAGCAGCCGCGCTTCCGCTCCTCGAAGTGTCGCGCCAACGACCACGCGCTCGAGCCGCGCTTCCGCGGCGTCTTCCAATCGGCCCAGCGCTTCCCATGCATCAGCACAACCAGCACAAAGCCGTTCCGCAACAATAGCGTTCCCGGACAAACTAGCGTGTTCGGCTTCGAGCGACAAGAGTTGTGCTCGCAGGTGAGGCCCGAGTTCTTCTCGATGACGCACGAGCTCGTCGATCGATGCACGCGCATGAACGAGCCTTCCCAAGTACAAATCGAGGTTCGCCAAGTTGAGCAACGCTTGACGCAGCGTCGCCACTCGACCCGACCGTTGCCCCATGTCGGCCGCGGCTTCGAGGTGCACGAGAGACGCGGCAATGTCGCCTTGGTTCTTGGCAATGCCCGCAAGGTTGAGGCGCGTCGTCGCAACACTTCCCGCATCCCCGGCTCGCTCGGCAGCCAAAAGCGCTTCCTCGTAAGCAACTTTCGCCGCGTCGAGCTGAGCGTCGCGCTGAAGCGCAAACGCCAGCGATCCAAGCGTTACGGACAGGATCCGCGGCTGCTCCAACGTACGAGCAAGACGTACCGCTCGTTCGAGTGTGCGTTTTCCTTCGTCGTGTCGCGCCGCAAAACTCTGCGACAACCCCATCACCGCGAGTGCATCTGCTGCATTGGATATCAGTGCCCGTGTTCGCGAATCTTCAGGTTTGTCTAGAGCAACATCATCACCCAACGCCGCACGAATTCCCGTACGTACGAGCGCTTCTTCAGCAAGTTTCTCCGCAGCCGCGTGGTCACCGGCGCGCAGCAGCGCCCGTGAAGCGTGAAGGCAAAATGAACTGGCTAGTTCGACATCGTCGCCTTCCAACGCTTCGTCGCGCACTCGTTCGAGTTCATCGAGCGCTCGTCGAGGTTCGCCACGATTGGTGAACAAACGCGCCCGAGCGATGACGACGAGCGGCGTCGAATCATCCGTAAGGTGTTCGAGAACTTCGGCGGCTTCTTCGAAGTGTCCACGATCGAGCAGATCGACGACACGTTCACGATCGGTACGCCGATCACGATGCTCGGCCAAAATGCCATCGACATCAGCCACACTCGCGACAGGTGCTCGAGCAATGGCATCGACGATTTGACGAATCTTTCCAGGTAAATACGCAGCGCGCGCCGCGACATGATCCGCGACGATATCACCTAGGGAAGGGATGGCCCGACGAACGAGATCACGCGCAGCAGTTTCGTCGAGCGGTGGAACGTCAAAAAGTTCCAAGGTTGGTCCTGGCAAACTCGCGACACGAGACGCGTCGAACGTGACGACAAGTCGCGCTCCAGCAGCACGAACAGAGGCAAGTCGTTCGAGGTGTGGTGCGTCGAGACGATCGGCATCATCGACGAGGACGAATGGAGCTTGCTCGGGACCCACCGAAGCCAACTCGAGATCGAATGCACGACCAGGGTCGGGCGCGATGGACGTTTCGATCCAAGCGACAGCTTTTCCTTTGACGCCAAGCCACCACGCAAGTCGGCGAAGAAGCGTGGTTTTTCCGGCACCAGCGGGGCCCGTTACGATGAGTCCTCCGCCGGAACGAAGCGCTTCGACACGCACATCGAGTGCGTTCGAAACGGCATCGAGTCCAACGATGGGCCAGGCAAAAACGGAGCGATCGGCATCATGCGCAGGAAGTTCAGCCGCGGAACGAATGGCACTGGCCACTTCATCGGCGCTTGGAAATCGCGCCAAAGGATCACGATCCGTCGCTCGACGGACAACTTCATCAAGGTGTTGTGCGACGGCAGGATCGAGGTTCGCACGAATGACGGTCAGGGTTTCACCAAGTGTAACTCCGAGGGCAAACACTTCGGCACGAACGGTAAGCGGAGCACCGGTAAAGAGTTCTGGAGCGGCATAACGTGGCGTCAATCCGCTGGGACGTTGGCCACCATCACGAAGCGTCGCGGCGAGTCCGAGGTCCACGAGTGTGGCGTGACCATCGGGTCTGACGATGATGTTGGCTGGTTTGAGGTCGCCATGTAGCAGCGACGCGCGATGCAAGAACGTGAGTTGTTCCGCTGCTTGCGCCACTGCTGCAAGGTACGTCCGTGGATCACCGGGTTGGTCGAGACAATCAGCAAGGGATCGACCTGGGACGAGTTCACGGACGAGGTACGCACGTGCGCCATCGGGCAAGCGTCCAAAGCCGAGGATCCGCGGAATACCGACGCCCTCGAGCCCGGACATGGCAATCGCTTCGCGAACGAGCGCCAGCATTTCGGATTCGTCGGCGTCGGGCGCCAAGATTTTGAAGGCAACGTCGGAGCCGGTCGCGCGATCTTTGGCGGACCAAACTTCACCACCACTCCCCTTGCCAAGTGCTGCAATAGGCTCGTATCGAGGCGGAAGAAGCAAGGTGGAGGTACCCCCTGGGTGCAAACGTCAGAGAATGTAGTCGATGCTGCCGCCAAAATAGAAGCCGGAACTCAGAGCTAGTCCAACATCGGCGCGAGCTTGCAGAAATTTGAGGGGTTTATAGCGGAAACTCACTTGCGGCAGAGCAATCCACGGAAAGATGAAAGGTTTCGACCCGCCACTGGCCCAACTTGGTTCTGTATACTTTCCAAAGTGATTGTTGTTATCGGAGCAATAAGCAACATCCGGCACACCCGACGACGAGCAACGCCCCCATTGCGAGGGATCATTGGGATCCGAACCGGAAACTGGGTAAGCTTGGGAGCGATAAAGATCGCCTACGACGCCGCCGATTCCCACGCCTCCACCAATGAGTAACGCAAAATGGCTCTTTTTGCCCAGCGGAATTTCGTAGAGGATTTCCACTTTGCCGAAAATGACGCCGATGTCACTATTTATTTTTTCGTAAGAGATATCGGGTTCGCTCTTGCCTTTGAACATCAAGTCGCCTGTCGAATAATCGGCAAACGACAGTGAAAAAATGTATTCGATGTGATCGCGACGAGTCCCGAATTCGAATCCCGCGACAGGCACATGCGACAATGCGCCTCCGTCGGCGAATAGATTCAGCACAAACTGCGGTACGACGACGTGACGATAACGCGCGCCAACGTAACGGTACGATTTCGTTGGGTCTTCCGCAGTATTCCAAATGTCGTCGACAGGTTTTGCGGCTTCTTTGTCTTTTCCACCCTTGGACTTCTTTGGGCAGCGAATCTGCGCACTCGGATCGGCGAGTCCGACCGTATCCTTGTCTTTTTCAGCTTCCGGGCAGTCACCATCGTCGCCCGATTGGGCCCCACTTGCGCCCGCCTTGTCTTTTTCGTCCGATGGCTTTTGGGTGGTGGAATCACCGCCTTTCGCGTCGTCCGCAGGTCGCGCGAATGCGGAGCCAGCGACGAACATCGATACGCCGATCGCCGCAAAAACAAGGCGAACGAGAGAAGCGGGTCGAAACATGGAGCGATCCTCGATCAAGCTAGTAGAAGTCGCCAGGGTACACGATCAGCGCCATCTTGGAAGCCCCTCGATCGGGCATCGACAAGTCGACCCCAGCACGCCGATCAATCTCGACCGGGACGACAAAACGCCAACGGCGGGTGATGACGGAGAATCGACAAGCTGCTACGGTGGCGCGCATGTCGCTCAAAGATCGCCTTTTGTCAGAAGGAATGAAGCTGGCCACGAATCCTCAAGTGGCCAAGCTGATGCAAGACGAACGATTCATGAAACTCGTGATGGCGGCGATGAGTATGCCAGGGCGAGTGCAAACGTTTACGGACGAGCAGAAAGAATCCGTCGCGAAGGCGTTTGGGTTTGTCACGCAGGACGAATTGAAGGATTTGCGACGAACTGTGACGTCGCTCGAACAGACGATAGCTCGATTGCGCGCGAGACTCGAGAATCAGAATTTGTAGAAACGGTTCTTGTTTGAATGGATGAATGAATGACCGCAATCCACGCCTCTGCGCGGCAGGCGTGGATCATTCAATTCCAGCGACGAACTTCTTTTTCACGTGGGAACCTCCAGCGAGCGACGCGGACCTTTGTTGATTCGCCACGGCAAGTCAAGTCCCAATCAACGGAACGCATCCCCCCACCCTCAACACCCCACCACGCGAATGACCTTGCCCTCGTGGGGAGTCTCGCGAATGAAGAGTTTTTCCTTCCAGGAAAGCTCCTTGCGTAAATCAAAAAGCACGAGCCATCCTTCCGTGATGCCCAGTTTGTCGAGATACTCGGAAAGTTGATCGAGCCCCTCGGCTTCTGTCTCTTTATCGCGTCGTATCTTGAGTTCGATTGCGTGTTTTTCGCTCTGCCAGCAAACCAACAGATCAAGCGCGCCTCGACCGAGACCATACTCGCGTTCAATCTTCCCGCCACCATTCACGACCCGCTGCAAAAAGGCCATGAGCATCAGGTGAGGGCCCGCCTCGCGGTACAAAAATCCTTCGGCGGCGAGGTGCCCGTCTTTGCGCCAAAACGTCTGCCAATCTTTGAAAAGTTTTGGCATATCGAGCGAGCCGTCCGGGCGAACGTACCAGGCGGGTTGGTTAGGAATTGTAACTTGTTGCCCGAATGTGAGTGCCCGCGGGATCACTTCACGGTAAATGGGATTGGCGATTTCCAGTCCACCATTACGCATCCGAATCAGCCCAAGGCCAGTGCAATACGCGATGTCGTCGTCAATCATCCCGTCCGGCGGTCGCGCACCTTCGAGCATTGGATCAAGAATCCGACGCACGCGATCCTCCCGCAATCGCGCAATCAACGAATCGATATGCGTACGCCGTTGAAGAATGATCGTTTCTTTCGACGCTTCCACGTGCTCCACGGTAACCGGAATCGACCGGTCCACGACATCTCGATTCACGATTTGATCGGCCATCGCATTCGTGAGCCACGGATGCCCCTGCCCCAATCTGTAGATTTCCGCGATTGCTTCGGGTAAAAACCGCTGACCTGTCTTTTCCGTATGTTGCGTCAATAGCTCAACGACGTCGGTTTCGGTAAATGTGCCAATGGTCATTGCTTCGGCCGTGATGTTGAACGGCGATGTCGTACCGAGCCACGAAAGCACCCGACGGTCTTCTTCGCGTAATGCATAATCGCGAACTTGACGCTGCCCGACCAGAATGACACTCGATGGAAACGGCATTGTATCGCGTTGAATGTATCCTGTGCGAAGCTGCGTCAGGAACGAGACCATCGTTTTGCCGACGAGTCCGTCGGCTTCGTCGAAAAGCACGACCGCCGGACGGGATGATTGACGACGACATCGCGTATTGCACTGGCCTTGGGCTGA